>QKJV01000484.1 GCA_003249165.1 Desulfobulbaceae bacterium
CACTCTGCCCCGCATGCAGCGCAACGCTGATCAAGCGAAATGGTCCCCATATCGTAAATAATCTGCTGGTTGAAGGCCGTTGTCCTTCCTGCCGGGAGAGAATTCCGGGAATCTGGTAGTCTTTTTCGAAAAATCGCTTACAAGATCAGAACGTCAGTGCGTTTTAGATTGATGTTGAAAAGGTCCGTCAGTGAATTGCTCTGTCGGCCACAACCGAGGAAACAGCATGGGACAACAGCATGAATCAATCAAAATGGCCATTAAAGATGAATTTTTTGCTCAATTCAGAAAGATGCAAGCCAAAGCAGGGGATACCCTTTCCACGAGCTGGCTTTACGACGATTTCATGTCGAACCTGAGTGCCAAGGAACAGAAGGCCCTGGAGGAGATTGTCAGCGAAATGATCCAAGAAGGGTTAATTGAATATGTCGGGGGAGCAAAACCGACCTATGCGATAACCCGGAAAGGGTTAGAGAGTATGTGTTGAACGCAACGTGAGACAGCTTTTGTGTTTCAGCTGGGGGTGTTTCTGTAATTGCTTTTGACGCGAGAAAAGTCAGAAATATCATGAAACAGCAGATTTGCTGTATTTTTCCATAACCACTAATGGTCTTAGTCTGGAAAAAAGACATGCAAAGGACTGGGTACGAGACAACGGCCAGTGAGTGGCCGTTGTCTTGAAGAACTGGTTCTTTACGTTCTAGCTTATTTGTCCTTGATATGGGCAAATTGCCTGTAGAGATCTCTCACTCTTTTTCTTAGATCTTTCAACCTCTGGGAGTCCGCTTCGGACAACCAGCGCGGTTCGCTGATGGCATAAATGCTTTTGTGCATATCATCTATGGCGGACTCAGTGGCATTGCACCATTCATCCGTACATATGTGGGACATCTCTCCCGCCTCTTTGAGTTCCGCTTCCAGAATGTCAAGACTTGAGCCGAGGTTCCATTGCTTCTTCCATGTCTTTCTGTTTAAGCATAGGTTGCCTCCACGATAATTAAGGTTGTGTTGATTAACAAGAAGCTCAGTAAATCAGTAATTAAGGACGTATTTATAAAGAATTTTTTTTGCCACTCGTCGATACATAGTCAAGATGAATAGTTGCGGTTGCCTGGTATTTTTTGTTGAAATCAGTAAACACTTTGTCGATTGTACGGATGATTTCATAGGATTTTGCTTTTCGTGCGGTGAGTTCGATGTGCGTATTGCAGCAAGTCATTCAGAGCATTGCGAACCTCCTTGTAGTGATTTTTTGAAAGAAGAAAATTTTAATGGAGTATCAACAAGTTAATAATACATAGTTAGCAAGATGTAGGCCAAACCTAATATGATCTGAAACAGTTTATGCTTTTGCGAATAGGAATAATCTTTTTTCTTGTGTTGTCCTTACGTTGAGAATCATTTTATAAAATGGATTGATACAATTTCAAAAACAGGTTACGAGAATGTTTTAAAGAGTCAGGCACCTTTTGAAGTAAAGAGGAAGATGGAAGGAAAAAGTGCATAAATTCTGCTGATGATATATCAGGAGATTTCTTTGTTTCACTCCCGGAGTTATCTTGTTGAATCGTATTTTGGAAGAATACCGGGAGAGAATCAGCAGGAAAGGGAATGCTTCTTCTGGTAAAAAGCATTTGATGCCAGGTAGTTAAAGAAATTTGAAAGAATCATAATCCAGCTTTAACGGACTAATCCTTTTTTGTTGGACAGATTGTTCATATTCATATATTTTCCAATGATACCTTGGGAGGGTTGGCGACAGGGCAGAGGAGTTTTACCCATCCTTTTTATTTTTTGGTGGATAAAATTGCGCGTAACAATCAGGGCATATGCAGTGTGCCGCTCCAGGCGAAAGTTTTTTTATGAATGAATCGAGAGGTTGCCAGTTGCCCTCATCGTCGCGAATTCTCCTACATGCTGCACAGATGGGAAGCATCTCCTGCAGTGCCTCCAACTGTTCAAGCATCTTTGACAGATCCCCAAGCAAACGCTCCTTTTCCTTTGAAGCTTTTTTGCGTTCGATTGAATAGGAAATAGATCTGGAGAGCAAAGTGGGGGAGATTTGATTTTTTTCAATAAAATCCTGTGCCCCGTAGCGGACGGACTGCAAGGCTATTTGTTCGTCCTGAAGACCTGTTAGAACGATGATTACAAGGTTGGGATATTTCGTGACCAGGGTCCGAACAGTGTCCAGTCCAGAGGAGTCGGGAAGACTCAGATCCAGCAACACGACATCAATATCATCGTTTTTCAATCGCCCTATGGCATTAGCGAGGGTTTCCACAACTTCCACATCATAATTTTGGCAGGAATTATCGCTAAGTTGTTCCTTTATTAACAGAGCGTCAGTGAAATTATCTTCGACGATTAGAACGGATGTGCATTTCATTGTTTTTTATCTAAATAATATTAAATGTTTAAGAAAAATAGCCCCATAAATAATTAAGAGAGCAAAATATATACCTAAAGATTAAAATATACCAAAAGAAAAATTTACGAACAAACGATGATATGTCGAAATTTCAGCTTTATTTATTGACAAAGCAACAATTCTTACAAAAAGTACTTGAACAAATTTGTTTCTGATAAAGGAATAAACAGGGTAAGTATATTGTGTGGAATTGCTTTTCAGAGGGAAATTTGATATTCAAAGAAGTTCCTAGCCACCTGATATGTGAAACATAACGTTTGGGTAGAGTTGGAACAACGATTCCTTTATTCATCCTCAAATGTTGAGAGACTTACGGGGCGAATTGTAACTGATGAGTAAACAAGAGGGAAATAAAGCAGAAAACGAAGAATTTTTTGATGCTGATGTTCTTGTCATTGATCACGAAAAAAAATTTTTCGATTCACTGAACCAGTTAGCCTCTTTAAAAGGCATCCGTTTGACCCTGGCCGACAGCATGCGTTTTGGCATTGACCAATGCCTCTCAAGGGCTTTTGATGTAGTCCTCCTGAAAAATGAATTGGCCGATGGCAAAGCATCTGACGCTATCCCTCTGCTACTTAAAGAGGAATATTCTCCGGAGTTGGTTGTATATTCCGATTCAGGAGACCCGGATGAAGCGGAACAGGTGCTGACGAAAGGTGCGTGGGATTATGTTGTGTACCCTTACAGCCCGAAGTCAATGTTGGAATTGGTGAAAAAAGCTATCCACTATAGGGAGGAAAAACAGGGGAAAATTAAGGAGAAACATACTGCTATCTTCGCTGAATTGCAAAATGAGGGCATAATCGGGTCAAGCCCGATACTTCAGTCTTGTCTCAATATAGTAGCTAAAGCTGCTCAGTCGGATGCAAACATTCTAATCTCCGGAGAATCCGGTACAGGCAAAGAACTCTTTGCCGCAGCAATCCATAAAATAAGTCCCAGGGCAAACAAAAGATTTGTCATCGTGGATTGTACAGCCTTGCCCGGCGAGTTAGTAGAAAGCATTCTGTTCGGACATGAAAAAGGGGCATTCACCGGCGCTGCAAGAAATAAATCCGGGCTTATCGAACAGGCGCATAATGGCACTCTCTTTCTTGATGAAGTAGGGGAATTGCCCCTTGAATTACAAAAAAAATTCCTCAGAGTACTCCAGGAGAGGGTTTTTCGTCCGGTCGGCAGTACGGAACAAATAAAAAGTGACTTCCGGTTGATTGCAGCAACGAACAAGGATTTGTATCAGCTGCAAAGAAAAGGGGCCTTCCGGGAAGACCTTCTCTATCGTTTAAGAACCTTTCATCTTGAACTCCCACCTCTCCGGTTACGGACGGGTGATATTACCGAACTTGCCTATTATTTCAGATCCCATTTCTGTCGTCAGAACAAAGAAAAAGAAAAGAGCTTCTCTCCTGATTTTCTGATGCTGCTGAAGAGGTATCACTGGCCAGGAAATGTGCGTGAACTTTTTCAGGCTCTGGAAAGGTCAATGACAGTCGCCGAGGGCTGCGATACACTTTATCCCATGCATCTTCCCATGAACATCCGCGTTGCTGTTACCCGCAAGATACTTGACGAAAGACAGAATAGAAATCCAGCATCTCCTGAGTACATGGGTACAGGGTATTGTGAACCTGCCCAACCGACTTCAAGTTTTTTTTCAAGCGAGATGCAACCAAGTATGAAAACAATGAGACAGAAGATTATCGAAACTGCGGAAAAAAAATATTTGCAGGAACTTATGGAGTTCACATCGGGAGATATCAAGAAATCGTGTGAAATTTCTGAGCTGTCCCGATCCAGACTTTATGATCTTCTGAAGAAATATCAGATATCAGGTAAAAGTGAATGATGTGCTGTTTGGCGCACCATCTTTTTTTATTGCCAGTTTAACACGAAAGAATCGGGCAGGTTTTCCGGGCTAGCTCATTGAGCAAACAAAACTCGTAAAATTTCTTCATCATGTTTCAAATAAAATACATGGGTGAGGTATGGAAAAAGCGAAAATAGTGGTCATTGGTGCTGGGCCAGCCGGAATTGCAACGGCTGTCGAAATACAGGAGGCTGGTTCTCCTCCTCCGGTTGTTCTTGAGAAAGCCGGTCATTCCTGTGACACTATTGTTCAATTTTATCGTGCCGGAAAACGGGTTGACGCCGTTTATCAGAATGTTCAGGAACTCCCGCAAGGCAAGCTTTCTTTTACTACACAGAGTAAAGAGGATTTCCTTGCGCTAATGGATGATTTGGTCAAGAAGTATCGAATAGATATCCGATATGGACACGAATGTCATAAAGTTCTG
>QKJV01000164.1 GCA_003249165.1 Desulfobulbaceae bacterium
TCTCTCAACAAGGTCGCGATTGACCGGCAGATTCATGCCGAGTTCTTCCGCCTTGGCAAGCAAGGCACCGTTTATCGCTCCTATCTCCGTCTGCCTGCCCCGCCGCACATCCTGCAGCATGGACGAAATATTTCCCGCGGTGGCGGCACAGACAGCTCGAGTTTGGCTGACCGGATCCTCCGTGACATTTATCCCCAGCGCCTTTGCTACTGATTGGCCTTCCAGTACAGCAGCTGCCAACATCTTTTTTGCTTCCGGGTTATTCAGCAACTCACCGTTCGGACAGTTAAAAATTACGGTAAGGGCATTTATGCCCACATTGACAAGCAGTTTGGCCCAAACAAAATCCAGGATGTTGTCCACACATTGTGTAGGCAAACCGGCATCAGTCAAAAATTCGGCCACGGAACCCAGCTTTTGTTGTTTTTCCAAAGGAACCTGCCCGAGAAAGCCTATTCTGGTCAACCCCTGGCCGCCATGACAGACGTGTCCAGGTTCAATAAGGGTTGCCCCCATTGATGTGACACCGATGACAGGCTCAATGGGAAGCTTTAATTTTTCCAGAATATCAAGATGGCCGATGCCGTTCTGAAAGCAGATAAGAGTTGATGATGATGATGAGAATAAGGGCAGGGCATCATTCAGGGCAACCGCCACGTTACGTGATTTGACACAGAGGAGAAGGAGATCGGCAGATCCAATATCCGCAGGGTTGGCGCTTGCGGAAACCTTACGGCAAAACTCCTGCCCACCAATGGTAAGCAGGAGTTTTCCATTCAAACTTTTGGCTCGTTCAGGGTCGTGATCGAGAAACCAGACATCATGCGTTTCCAGGGCGGCAAGCTGGGCGGCAAACAACGAACCCAGCGCGCCAGGACCGATGATAACGGTCTTCATCAAAGCATCACTTATTTGAGCACCTTTGCTTTTTCGACAATAACGCTGTAGAAATACCCAGCGCCAAAATCCTTATCCTTTGCAAGCTCTCCCTCAACAACGATAACAGAATTCATCTCCGGGACATCACTAGAAGTTACAACCAGGTCGTGGGTGTTTTTCATCGGATCACCAGTCCCGTCCTGCAGATGAATCCAGTTGCGTCCCATGATCCCCTGGGAAACCTTAACTACTTTGCCCCTGATTTTTACTTTTTTCCCAGCCAATTTGTCCGCCGAGGCAAACAGATCTGCAACCCTGTACGCATTATCACCTTCAGCTTTCTCGACCTTAACTTCCTGCTGAGCTGTTACCGCCTTGAGGCTGCCACCTGTCTCCGGTTCACCGGCCGGGCCCATGTTCTGCGGCGGCATCGTCATTGACTTTCCTTCGCTCTTCAATGCCTGGGAAAAACTTCCCATCCCCGCATGAGGATCAGCCTTTGCTGCGCTGTTCCCACCTGCCAAACCGGAAGAGAAAATTATTTCCGGAAATGTCCGGTCAAGGGTTTTACTGTGAAAATCGTGCATAGCCGGACCACCGTTCAGAGTGATTTTATCGCCGACGGCAACTTTTGCCTGTCCGATGGCTGCCCATACCTTTTCGCCGCCCTTATCCAACTGGATGTACGTATAACCGCCACTATCAAATGTTTCCACCACAGTTCCGGATATGGTCTCCAGTGCGGGGGCTGGATTTTCCTGTATAGCTGCGGGAACAGCCGCTTCGGCTGTCGCCGGAGAGGTAATGGAGTTATCTTTGGTTGTCTGTGTTGCTACCGCGGCAGGCTTTGATTCCGGAGCCGCAGTTTCAGCCTTGTTCTCTTTCTGATTGCAGCCGGTTAAGGCCAATGTGAAAATAAGAATGGAGGTCAGATACATTTTTTTTACGTGTTTCATTTGTAATCCTTTTTTTACATAATAAGTAATAAAAATTATGACAAAAGATCTATTCAGGAAATACCGGCCAGCATGTGCCAATGCCACGAGAAGCGTGACAGAGTTTGGGGAACGCCCTGGTAATTTTCACGACAGACTTCATGTTCTGCGCATTTTCCTGCTGGCGCGACAGATTTTTTGGGGTACTATATTACCGATATATTTCAGGTCAACAAGAGAAATTAAATAATTTACGAATCGACAGTGTTACCCGCGATTCGTAAATTAACCAAATAATGCTTTTAGCAGATTAAAATCACGTATTAAATTTTCTAAACTTTTTTGTTTATCTCAAAGACAAACTCCTCTCCGGTTCGTTCAACCAGAACATCACCGCCCTGAGTTAATCTGCCGAAAAGAATTTCTTCTGTGATCTTGTCCCCTATTTCATTCATGATCAATCTTCGTAATGGGCGGGCACCATAATCAGGATCATGGCCTGCCGTCGCCAGCCACTTGCGGGCCTTGTCCGTAAGAGAAATGCGAACTTTTTTCTCATCAAGTCGATCCTGCAATTCCTTGACAAGTTTATTGACGATCATCTCCATAACCGGCATTTCAAGAGCGTTGAAGGTGATAATTGCATCCAGACGATTTCTGAATTCAGGCGAAAAGAGATTTTTTATCGCTTTCTGCCCACTCCCTTTCTTGTTGCTCATAAAGCCGATTGATTTCCCGGCCATCTCCCTCGCTCCGGCATTTGTTGTCATTATGAGGATGACATTACGGAAGTCTGCCTTACGTCCGGAATTATCCGTCAATGTTGAGTGGTCCATAACCTGGAGGAGAATGCTGAAGATGTCAGGGTGTGCCTTTTCAATTTCATCCAGCAATAAAACGCTGTAAGGATGTTTCCTGATGGCATCGGTTAACAGCCCTCCCTGGTCGAATCCGACATATCCCGGCGGCGCACCGATGAGCCGGGCAACTGCATGTTTCTCCATATATTCACTCATGTCGAATCGTTCAAAATGAACGGCAAGTGCATCAGCAAGCTGTTTGGCAACCTCTGTTTTACCGACGCCGGTAGGCCCGGCAAAAAGAAACGATCCGGTAGGCCGTTCCGGGTCTTTAAGCCCGGCTCTGCTTCTCTTCACCGCCGTAACAATGGCGTCCAAGGCATGATCTTGACCGAAGATACGCCCCTGTAATGTTTCGCGTAGCCCTTTCAACTGTTCTATATCGGACCCTGAAATATTTTTGGCAGGGATCCTGGCCATTCTGGCAATGACGTTTTCAATGTCGTTTGTTGTAACATTTTTTCTTTTTTTCGCAGTTTTGACAAGCCGCATAGAGGCGCCTACTTCGTCCAATACGTCAATGGCCTTATCCGGCAAAAAACGATCATTAAGATAACGGGCGGCAAGATCAGCAGCTGCCTTAATTGCCGGAGAGGAAAACTTCACGCCGTGATGTTCCTCATAGCGGGATTTGAGCCCTTTGAGAATTTCATAGGTTTCTTCAACTGAAGGCTCTTCAATATCGACTTTCTGAAAACGACGTGAAAGTGCCCTGTCTTTTTCAACGTAGTTCTTGTACTCCTCATAGGTGGTTGACCCGATACAACGTAAGGTACCTGCCTGCAGGGCCGGTTTAAGCAGATTGGAAGCATCCATGCTGCCGCCACTGGTAGCGCCTGCGCCGACAATAGTGTGGATTTCATCAATCAGCAGAATGATGTTCGGATTCTTTTCCACTTCAGAAATAATGGCCTTCAAGCGTTCTTCGAAATCACCGCGATATTTTGTGCCGGAGAGCAGCGCGCCCATGTCAAGCAGATGAATTGCGGCATCTTTAAGCAGATCGGGGACCTCTCCTTCATGAATGCGTAAAGCAAGCCCCTCGGCAATTGCCGTTTTCCCGACCCCCGGCTCTCCAACCAGCAAAGGATTGTTCTTTCTGCGCCGGCAGAGTATCTGCATTACCCTTGCCAACTCGCGATTTCGTCCGATAAGAGGATCAATGAGGCCCTCTTCCGCCCTTTTTGTAAAACTGATAGTATATTTTTCCAGGGCTGTTCCAGGTTTCTCCTCCTCTTTCTTCTGTCCATTGCGGGGAAGAACTGATGGCGAT
>QKJV01000382.1 GCA_003249165.1 Desulfobulbaceae bacterium
CAGGAATGTTCTGGCATTGGCACAAAAAGGAGTCTGTTTATCGAAGTTATTGCTGGATGATCTTGCGATTCAATGTTTCGATCATGTTCTGGACCTTGAGCCTGACAACGCTCACGCAATAAGAAACAAAGGTGTTTCTCTCTCGCGCCTGAGAAGAGAAGAGGAAGCCTTGGTATATTTTGACAAAGCCCTCCAGATCAACCCCATGGATCAGCACGCCCTTTCTGAGAAAAAAATCCTTCTGGATGAAATGCGGCTAAAAGGCACACCGCTGGGATGGTTGATTATCTGGTTCAGAAAAGTCCTTACTCCTGCAATCAAAAGAATGTTTCTAAAACGCTATTGACCCTGGGTTCATCAAACCAGTCCACGATTTCTAAACAAGCGCATAAAAAGTACACCCATTATAGATAAACACAGACCAACGGCTAGAAACAGCATGCCGATACTTGATGCTTCACCCCACCCGAATAGGTCTTTGCCTCGCATCAGCCCTATCAGGGCAAGACCTCCAAAGGTACTGACACCACCAACGATATATAAGGCAAAGGCAACGAGTGCAAGTCCGATTCCCTGTTGTTTAGCCATGTCAACCCTCCATCAAGGCCCCCGTTTTACCGGGGGCCTTTTTTTATCTACCAACGATGAACTTTAGCCACTGATGAATGCATACAGCATTAAGATGGCGAGAGTGACCCCGGTGAAGAATGCCAGGAATCCGAAACCTTTGAACAAGAATTCATAGAGAACGCCACTGGGCTTGTCGACAGCGTAACTCTCAGTAATTCCTTCTTTTTCATAACGTTTCCACTGATCACCACGCTCTTCAATGAACTCTTCTTTGGACATCTGTCCATTGAAGATAACGAAGTCCATGGGGAATTTCTCCGGGCGACCATGGGTATTGAAGAAATGTACCGTGAAGATGAATCCGGTAGCCAGAAGTGCTTCATCAGAGTGAACAATCGTGGCGACATTGAACATCCACCCGGGAAGGAATGTTCCGAAAACCTCGGGAAACCACAACATAAGCCCTGAGCCACCGATAGCAAACATACCCCAGAAGACCGCGAGGAAGTCAAACTTTTCCCAGTAGGTCCAGCGATCAAATGTCGGTTTCTGTCCTTTAAAGAAGAACCAGCGGACCATGCTGGTAACATCCTTGATGTCGCGCAAATTAGGCATCAAAGAATCCGGTCCAAAAAGTCTGACAAAAGGATGAGCTTTGATGTCTTTTCTGATGAAAAGAAAATCAACGCTCATCAGGATCGCACCAACAAAGTAATAGAACGTAAGAATTGCACATCCACGGTGAATCAGACCCGCGAAATGAACACCGCCATAAAAGGACATCAGGGTCTGCGCCCAAGGTTGATCACTGAACTTGAGAGGAAGGCCGGTAAGAGACAGTCCCAGGAAGCTGATAATAACCGTAAGGTGGAGAAAAATATGACGCTTTTGAAAACGGCGATATTGTTTATGTGCTTCAGGGATGTGGTGCTCGTGCCCTTCGGCTAATGCGGCCTGTTTTTGACGATTCTCAACAAAACCCCTAAACATCCACAAAAGCGTGTGAATCCAGAATACGGCAAAAGTGCCGACGAGCAGTCCCGTCATGCTCATAAAGGTGTAATACATGATGGGGTAATTCTGACGGTCGCTATGGTTTCCATGTGCGTAAAACTTGGTAAATTGCGTGGTTGCCTTGGGATGACAGGCAGCGCAAGTTTGAACAATTTTTTCTTTCCCAATGCTTGAGTTAGGATCACTGGGAGGCAAAACACTGTGAGCCGTGTGACAATCGGCACATCCGGCAGCCTGCTGAGGATAACCAAGCCGATAGTTCTTGCCGTGGTAGCTTTCCAGATAAGTTTCTACGGCAAGAGGATTGACACCGGCATGTTCCATTTTCTCTTCATTGCCATGACAGTTGATGCAGACCGTCGTGTGAAAAGCTCCACCTTCAGGCGTTTTCGGATCAGGAACTTTAATTACGTTATGAACACCGTGGCAGTCCTGACAAGCCGCAGACTCCTCATCCCCAGCAAGGACTCCCTTGCCATGGCTTGAATTCATATAGGCTTCGGTATCGTGGCATTCTGCACATTTGTTAACGACACTCAACTTGGTTTTTTCAAGCTTGGCTTGAGAATGGATATCGGAGTGACATTCCGTGCAACCAATGCCATTCTCAGCATGGACACTACCAGCATGATTTTTCACCTGGTCAGCATGGCACAAAGAACAGTCCACCGGCTGAATTTCAATATTCCCGGCAAGATGTGCGTCAAGATCTGTTACCTCAACATGACAGCTCGTGCAGGCATTTTTCCCATGGACTGACGCTGCGAAACCTGATGGGGATACCGAATCTTCATGACATTGCAGGCAGGTATTTGGATCCGGAGCCATCTTCGCCTGAGCAGGAACTATCCCCCCAAGCACCAATAGAAACAAAACAACAGGCAACAATCGGCAGAACTTCATTTCATCTCTCCTCCATCAAAAAGTGGTAAAACGCTGGTCGACGAACGACCATTCTAGAAGCACTTCATTACCCCGTCCAACAACTCCCTCGATTTTTGCTCTCCATAATTTAGGTTGTAACGAAAAACCATCTCATGGATGAACAACCTCAAGTTTACTTTTATTCCCCCATGATAAGCCTTCAGATAAGATCGGGCGAAAGCCCAAAACTGAGAAGGGTCAGCACCATTTGAACTGCCTGTTCGCAAGTTATAATTATTTTGTGTATTTTTTTGTTTAAACCTCTCAATATCTAGACTATTAAGAGAACTAATATTTGCGTAAATAACCGCTGCTGGAGGTTGAATTATTTTCTCTTGTAAAGCCTCTTTTATTGATAATAGTACAACTTTGCTATTCCATTGTACGACTACAAAAAGCGGGATAACATCATCATTAAGCTCAAAATATGATAGATCAAAAAGTCCCTTTGAACTTTGGATATAACTAAGCTCGTCTAATTTATTTTGCCGGACAATATGGAAACGTATTTGTCTATAAAGGCGTTGAATTGTTTTTTTATTTAAAGCGACAGTTTCAGCACTTTGATTGGCAGGAACCATCGCAATAAAATGTTTTGCAATTTCTTTTAGCTTGCTCTGCTCAACACGACTCTTACGTTTTCCTACACTATATTTTTTTCCGCAGTTTCGACATTTTTTTCGGCCATCACCCAACAAATAGTTCTCAAACGCACCACAGGCGGGGCACATTTCCATCGTGCCTGATTCTGCGCAGGCGGAAGAGATGATTTTTCCTCTTATTGGGTAAATTTCGTAAGGCCTACTTGGTCCACTTAAATGGTTCATTTTTCATATAACACAAAAAAACCAAGCAGCAACTCTCCTGCTTGAAGAGCAACATTTTTGGAATTAGGCTTTTGGCGAGAGAATACGCTTTTACACAGATGTATAAAATATCAGATAAACGTTATACTGACTTTATAAATTCCCAGCATGCAGACCCGATACACGATAAGGCCCATAAGATAAATAATGTAACAGCAAAACCGATAACGGAAACGACGGCATATATTCCAATTCTAAAAACTTGCTTTAATTCATCTGGGAAAAAAGAATTGGCTCTCATATGGCTACCCTGACCGCATTAGGTCTAAATAAAAACGCCGGTTGTTATTTTTGATGTAAATACAAAGTTTACAATCGACCAAATCATAAATATTGCACACCACACAACAAGTGCTGCAGCGATATTGTATAATCCGATTCTGTAAAAAGAGTTAATAACTTTAATAAATTTTTTCGAAGTAGTCATATCCACCTCCACCCGTACGCTTTTCATTGAGCGTTCGGCTATCTATTCTCAATGGGCCTGGTAGTTTTTCAGCAAGCCCAACATAACCTTTGGTGCCGTCACGGGTTTTTGCACCGGCCTGGAAACCAGGCAGTATGGGCTCCCCT
>QKJV01000230.1 GCA_003249165.1 Desulfobulbaceae bacterium
GGCATGGGTGCAGTGATCGAAGGGCGGGGTAACGATAAAATCATTATCCACGGCGTAAAAAGTCTCAAACCTGCCGAAATAGCCATTATTCCGGACCGGATCGAAACCGGTACCTTTCTGATTGCAGTCGGTGCAACCGGCGGGGATGTGACGTTGACCAACTGTAATCCGTGCCATCTGCCATCGCTGCTTGAAAAGCTGCGCAACTGCGGGATCTACCTTGAGACCAGCGAAAGGAGCATCCGGGTCATCCGGTCGGGATCATTGCGCAATGTCGACATCAAGACGATGCCATATCCCGGTTTCCCCACCGATCTGCAGGCCCAGATTATGGCACTTATGACCCTCACCGACGGTCTGAGCGTTATCCATGAAAACATTTTTGAAAACCGTTTCATGCATGTGGCCGAACTGCGCAGGATGGGGGCCAATATCATGGTGGATGGCGGCAAGGCTATTGTCAAAGGGTGCGGAAAACTGGACGGTGCCCAGGTAATGGCAACCGATCTCCGCGCCAGCGCCTCTCTGGTCATAGCCGGTCTGGCCGCCCGGGGTGTAACCGAAATATCCCGCGTTTATCATCTTGACAGAGGCTATGATGATCTGGTCGGCAAGCTTTCAGCCGTCGGCGCAAAGATCTGGCGGCAGGCTGAAGACTAGACCAGTCAAAATTGGTTCGAAGAACAGCTTTGGTTTCTCTTGGGCGCCAGTCTTATCAGTGCTTCAGAGCGTATATAGGACGTGCCATCTATGGGGTACTTTTTTGCTGAACGTCTTTATCAATGTTGGATGTCTGTAAGCGGGCAAAAACAGATGGTATCTTTTTCCGGAACCCGGCTGGCGCCGGCAAATTTTGCGAAGGGAATTTGGCAATCGGACTATCAGTGAGTCATTTTGCTGATAAAAGAGGACATCTGGTCTGAGAGCATTTCATCAAACTCGTTCATTATCCGTTTCATAGGGAAGGTCGAGAAAGAGGGCAACGTCGTCAATCCCTCTTCCCTGACCGAAATGTTGTTCGGCAACGATGATCATCAGAAAATCATCCTGAATAAGTGGACGGAGATTTGCTTCCACATCATGCAGTATTTCGCAGGCCTGGGCAAAAGTTTTTCCCTTCGCGATTTCCTTGCGCATCTTCTGTACTGCCTGTTCATAAAGGAATTCGTCGTCTTTCAGTTTCATGTGTTTTTATCTGGTTAAAGTAAATGGAAGTGATTTGTTTTATCTTTCGGTGATATTGTAATTATTTTTTTTTAAAAATCAAAAGTGATTTCATGTAAAAATAACTATCAAACCTGTATTAAAACCAACCGTATAAAAAGGGAATAGCTTATCATTCCTCAAATCTTGCAATTTTTCGCTGTCTCATGAAGTGAAGAGAATAGGAAAGCAGAAGTTGTAAAATTGTTTGATTGCAATCGTCATTTACTTAAAAATAACGGAAAAGGAAAGGAAGGAATAAAATTTTTTTCAGCAACAAGCGGCAAGTATGTCCATGATGATTTCCCGGTTGTAATCGTTTAAGCGCCAGAGTGCTGCCAGTGCAAGGGCATTATCGGCAATCTCGGCGATAGCGCTTTCGTTGATTCCAACCTGGCCCAGGGTCGTAGGACTGTTAATAGAGGCGAACCAGTTTTTGAGGCGTTCTATCCCTTGCAGGGCACATTGCTGATTATTGCCGGTGATGCCGAAGACCCTCTGGGCAAATTGAATGAATTTTTCTGGTCTTTTTTCTGCCTGATAGCCCATCCAGGCGGGCATGATGATGGAAAGCCCTGCCCCGTGGGCAATGTCGTACAGGGCGCTTAACGAGTGTTCTATCATGTGCATGGGAAAACCGACCTTGCCCAGACCGGCGGCAGTCCAGCCGTTCAACGCGAGGGTGGCTGACCACATGAGATCGGCCCTGCCCTGATAATCGGCAGGATTTTGCAGCACGCGGTTGCAGCTTTCCATGATGTTGATAACCAAACCTTCCATAAAACGGTCCTGGACAGGAGTAGCCGGATCCTGAGTAGTGAAATAGAACTCCAGAATATGCGCTATGGCATCGACCGCACCATAGGCCGTGTAATCCGCAGGAACCGTAAAGGTCAGGCTTGGGTCAAGAATGGAAACCCTGGGATTGAGGATACGGTTGCCGACTCCGAATTTCTGTCTGGTTTCTTCATTGGTAATGACCATGCCGCCGTTCATTTCGGAACCTGCCGCCGCGATGGTAAGGATGCAGGTCAGAGGCAGGGTTTGGCGGATGCTCTTCTTGCCTTTGAAAAACTGCCAGACATCGTGTTCAACCAGAGCCCCGGCGGAAATGGCCTTGGCCGTGTCGATGACACTGCCGCCTCCGACCGCCACAACCGCCTCTATCTGATTTTTTTTAGCTGCAGCAATGCCTGCGCGGACATGGCTGAGAAGGGGATTGGAAACAACGCCACCATGCTCGACAACACTCACTCCCGCCTGGTTGAGTGAGGAAAGCACCTGGTCATAAATGCCGTTTTGCTTGATGCTTTTCCGGCCGAAAACAAGGAGGATTTTACGGCCGAACACGGCGGTTTCCGGGCCGATCTCCTTGAGGGTATTCGTTCCGAAAATAATTTTGGTCGGATTCTGTAAAACAAAGTTTTGCATATTCTCGCCTGTCAGAGGATTTGTTCCATTTCCCGGGCCAGGGTGACATAATCCTCAATGGTCAGCCGTTCGGACCGGATTGTTGGGTCAATTCCTGCTTTTGCGAGAACCATCCGGCAGGTTTGTTTGTCACAGGAAAAGAAGGGGGAAGCTGAAAGGGCATTCAACAAGGTCTTCCGGCGCTGCTGAAAAGCGCTGCGCACAATTTTACGCAAGAGTTCCGGGTTATGCGGCGGCAGGGCAAGGGAACGGTTTGGCCGTGGATGAAAAATTATCTTCACCACGACGGAATCAACTTTAGGGCGTGGATGAAATTCTCCGGGTCCCACGTCAAGCAGGTGAACTACCGAAGCATTTCCTGCCATAAGTACCGAGATAATACCGTATTCCTTGGTCCCGGGGCTGGCAACAAGCCGCATGGCAACTTCTTTTTGCAGCATCAGTACCGCCCATTCCATAACGGCTGCATTATCCAGCAGTTTAAAGAGCAACGGGTTTGAAATGGAATAGGGCAGGTTGGCCAGAATTTTTAATTTGCCGCCGCACGCTTCAGCAAGTGATGCGAAGTCGGCCTCCAGCAGGTCCTGATGGAGAAGAGTTACATTTTCGGGCAGGTTGCCATTGTTGCGCTGCCACTCTATGATGCCCGAATCAATCTCCAGGCCGATTACGTTCTTGACCTTTTCAGAGAGCGGTCCAGTCAGGCTGCCGAGACCAACGCCGAGTTCCACAACCGTTTCTTCCTTGCTCACTCCGGCGAGTTCAACGATGCGGGCCGCGGTATGGTTATGGATGAGAAAGTTCTGCCCCCGTTTTTTCGATGGAGCAAGTTTCTCATTTTTAAGAATATCTTTAATTTTCTGGAGGGTCATAAATAACGTATTCTTCAGCACGGCGCTTAAAACGTTTCATGCGCAGTCTTTTATAGAAATAAAGGGAAAGGAAATACCCGACTATGGCGCCGGGAAGAGCGAGAACCGATCCGCCGATTACCATGACGGCAATGGCATCCCAGCCGAGTTTGCTTAACTCGACAAGGGTTTTATGGAAACCTATATGGCCGGAAATAATGGCCATGATCTCATGTATACGTTCCCATGAGAGGTCATACGGTGTGAGCCATGTGCCGACGCGCCAGGAGAGATAGTATTGAAAAAAGAAGGTCAGAGGATTACTGACCACACAGCTGGCCAACAGACCGGCGAGTTTGTTTGCCCGGAGAAAAACAGCAAACAGCAGAATAAGGATCGTATGTAGAGGGATAGTAGGGGTAATTCCGATAAATATGCCGATGGCGATCCCTCTTGCGATCTCTTTGGGATCTCCCTGCAGGCGGATGAAGCGCAGGTAATAATATCGAAAAAAACGCCGATTCATGCGAATTCGAAGATATGGCTGCGGGAATAGACATCCATATCAAGTGAGGTAATGCCGCCCTGATGGCGGAAAAGGTAATAGCCGGCCAGTGCAATCATCGCCGCGTTATCCGTACAGAATTTCTGCGGCGGCATAAAAACGGAGAGCCCTTCTTTTGCTCCTTCCTGCCGGAACACCTCACGAAGTCGCGGGTTTGCGGCAACACCTCCCGCCAGGACAACATTTTTTACCTGGAAGTTGCAGGCGGCTCTTATTGTTTTGGCGGCGAGCACTTCGACGACAGCCTCCTGGAAGGAAGCGCAGATGTCAGCAATTTCCGTATCGGTTCGTGTGTTTCGATTTTTGGCTGGCAGTGTCTGCTGATTTTGCTTGACGTAATTGGCTACAGACGTTTTGATGCCACTGAAACTGAAGTCGAAACTTTCCGGATCAAGCCAAGATCGGGGAAAATGTATCGCGCCGGGATTACCGTTCAGCGATAATTTTGAAATAATAGGCCCGCCGGGGTAGGGAAGATCAAGTATTTTCGCCACTTTGTCAAAGGCTTCTCCTGCAGCGTCATCACGGGTCCTGCCCACCAGTCGGTACTGAAGGTGGTCCATTACGTAAAAAATGGATGAATGGCCTCCCGATGCGATAAGGGCGATAAAGGGAAACTCCGGTTTGTCCTCTCCCAGAAAAACGGAGGAAAGGTGACCGGCCATATGATCGACACCGACATA
>QKJV01000374.1 GCA_003249165.1 Desulfobulbaceae bacterium
TATTGTGCCCACATGGCAATTTCAACATACTATAATAAACGAAAAACCGATCCGGCAATATATATCCGAAAAATTTTCCTCGCAGAAAGTTGCCGGGATCTTCCCTACACGAAAGATATACTTTCACGGGCTCATAATGTTCCTGTGGAAATTATCAGCGATCGAACAATCCCGCAAGTTCACGATACTCCCTATCCCCGCAGCTTGGCATCAGGTAAGCAGCATCTGCTGCTCTGCAGAAACAGAGGTGCATTTTTCAAACCCTGCCCTGGCACCAAAGAATACTGTTGCTGCGATTATCAGGTACTTAATATCGGGATGAATTGCCCGATGGACTGCGTCTACTGCATTCTTCAAGCCTATCTCAACAACCCATGGATATCCTTTTTTGTTAATATCGATGATTTGCTGGCAGAACTCGATCTGGCATTTACCCACAAAACGCAGTTTTGGCGGATTGGCACAGGAGAATTCACAGATAGCCTCGCGTTAGATTCGCTTACCGGACTAAGTAAAATTCTCGTTGAGTATATGCGCAACAAAAATTCTGCTGTTTTGGAGCTTAAAACCAAAAGTGTCTCCATCGAACATCTCAAAAATCTTGATCATGGCGGAAGAACTGTAATCGCATGGTCCTTGAATAGTCCGGCGATCATGCGGGGCGAAGAGTTCAAAACAGCTACTCTTGAGGAACGACTCTCCGCGGCTGTTCAATGCGCCGATTGGGGATATCGTCTGGCCTTTCATTTTGATCCGATTATTTATCACCCTGGTTGGAAGGAAGGATACGCCGAAACCATTCATTTACTTTTTGACACCGTCCCTGCGGATAAAATCGTCTGGATCAGCCTTGGGGCTCTTCGCTTTCTTCCTACACTGCGGCCTATTGCCCTCACCCGTTTTCCTAACTCAAAATTTTTTCATGAAGAATTTGTCATGGGTCTAGACGGCAAGTATCGTTATTTCCGCTCACTCCGTGTTGAACTTTATAAGCATCTCTTACTTCACCTCAGACAGCGAGCCCATCCATCAACCTGTATTTATTTCTGTATGGAAAGTGAAGAAATATGGCAGGAATGCGGTTTTGCCCCTGATAATGCTCGAAAATTACCCGAGAGTCTGGATAAGGCTGTTTGCAGTCTATGAAACTTATTATCCGCGGATCATAACAACTTTTGAATTGAATGAAACAGAGTTTAAGGATGACATATTGCGGCAACAGTTATTCTCATTTATAGTGTAATTTTTTGTCCATCTCATGAATCAAAGCATACTCCCTGAGATTTTCAAAAAACATATTTTTTAGTTATATAATATTCTGTTGCTATACGGAAATAACTCTCTTGTGTAAATTTTATTATTTAATCGGTATATTGAAGGAGTTTTTATCATGATCAACAAAGCCATCATAATCGGCAACCTTGGCGCGGACCCGGAAGTACGCTATACGCAGAGTGGAACAGCGGTGGCAACTTTTAATGTTGCAACCAAGGAAAGATGGAAAGGCCAGGACGGACAGATGCAAGAACAAACGGAATGGCACCGGATTGTTGCATGGGGCCGATTGGCAGAAATATGTGGAGAATATCTTTCCAAAGGCTCGAAGGTATATGTTGAGGGCCGTATACAGACTCGTTCCTGGGATGATCGAGACGGCAATAAACGCTACACAACAGAAATTGTCGCAAAAGAAATGAAAATGCTTGATCCGAAAGGAGCAACCGCTTCATCCGGAGGTGGTTATGATGAGGAACCACCCCCTCCCGAACCACGGTTTGGTGATGATGTACCTTTCTGAGTATAGCTATAAAATGAGGTAAGCAATAAAGTGTAAAAGTCCAGATTTGGTCTGACAGGTGCCAGTTTTGACTCGGTGTCTGTCAGACCAAATCTGGACTTTTACAATTGAATCAACGGCCAAGAAAAATATTGGGGCATACAACTCCAGCATTCAAGCTATGGGAGAGTGCTGCATCGACAGATTGAATTCACAATGCCTTTTTTTTAAGATGTTACGCTCCATCTCGGCATCCTTGAGTTTCTTTTCAAGTTCACGTATTTTTTGCTCTTGGGACGTCAATATCTCACGGCCATGTCCATGAAAAACAAGTCCCTCTCGAGCGCGATGTCCTCTTTGCCATCTGTAAAGGAGATCTTTTGCTATACCGAGGTTTTCAGCTACCGCGCTGACCGTTCTGTCAGGATCCTCCGCCAACAAAACTGCATTACGTTTAAAATCCGGATCATATTTTCTGCGTTGCTGAACACTCATATTTCCCTCCTGCCATTGTCTCTACCAATAGCTTAACCGAGTGCCCACTATTTCATAGCAGGTTCACTCTTTCCTTCGGAAATGGCGACAATCCTCAAAAAAAGTCTTTACGTAAGTTACCAGTGAAACAGAGTTACAGCAAAATGTGAGAAGGAGGTCCTGCTGCTTTCCGCATCGCATAACACCATGTCACCAATTTCCCAAAACTTGACTTCACGGCAAAAATTATTAATTTACAATCTACAAAAACTTACCAATCCCCTTATCTCTGTCAACTAACCGACATTAAGACAATATATGAAAAATCTTGATTATTATAAAATTCTGGGTGTTTCAAAAAATGCCTCCACCGAAGAAATAAAAAAGGCCTATCGCAAGCTGGCTCTGAAATTTCATCCTGACAGAAACCAGGGAAACAAGGAGGCAGAGGAAAAATTCAAAGAGGCAAATGAGGCGTATGCCGTACTTTCAGATCCGGAAAAACGTAAACAATATGATACATTTGGATCGACCGGTTTTCAGCAGCGTTTTTCCCAGGAAGATATTTTCCGTAATTCCGATATCGGTTCAATTCTGCGCGAATTCGGTATAAATTTTGGCGGGATGGGCGGAGGATTCAATTCAGGCGGATTTAGAACCTTTTCATATGGACGGGGTGGTATCAATGATATCTTTTCCCAGGGAATGCATACCGGACACAACTTCCGAGCCCAGCAACCTGTCAAAGGACAAGATTATACTCTTGAACTCACGATAACACTTGATGACGTCCTGACCGGAGCAGAAAAAATTATCTCTCTCGGGCGAGGAGATGAGAAGGTGACGGTCAAAATACCTCCCGGAATTGAAAACGGAAAAAAACTTCGGGTTGCAGGAAAGGGAGCTCCTTCGAGCATGGGAGGTCCGCAGGGAGATCTTTATTTGCTCATCAGAGTTGAACCCCATCCTCTGTTTCAGAGGGAAGGGTGCAATCTTTTGCTTGAAAAAACAATCCCTTTTACCGCTGCAGTTTTAGGCACTGAAATTGAAGTCCCAACATTAAACGGCAAACAGTTTAAGGTAAAAGTGCCAGCAGGAATTCAGCCCCAAGCCAAATTGCGACTAAAAGGGCATGGTCTACCGACCGGTCCTTATGGGCCTAACGGAGATATTTTTCTAAAGATAGCCATAGAAGTGCCGAAAAAATTGAATAAAACTCAAAAGAAACTTTTGCAGGAACTGGCAGAAAGCGGCTTATGAGGAGATTAAATTTCTTTACCTTTTGTATTAATGAATCTGCAGAAAAAGCCATTTTTACGTTACTCGGCGTCTCCTGATGGGACTCATTTTGAAAATTTCCTCGCTTCCGGAAATAGGTATCAGCCACAGGCGTCAATCTGTTGCAAGGATTGAAAGCGACTAAAAGACGTCGCATCAATCCTTATTGATTATACATTTTTCTATCTTTTTGAGCTTTTTTCGCAGTTCATCTTTACTGGCTTTATCAAATGTGAAAGCCAATAAAACCTGATATTCCTTATAGTAAGCACGTTATTTAATAGTACATTGAGCCTTTGCATCGGGGACAAACTGGTAATTTCTCTTCGTCATTTTCAATGACAACTTTTTGCCCACAGGTCATGCAAACATAGGTTCCTTTTCCGGGGCGATCTCCAGCTACATACATTGTGTTC
>QKJV01000310.1 GCA_003249165.1 Desulfobulbaceae bacterium
CGCAAAAGAGAGAGAGAGAATACGCGGCCAGCCAAAAAAAATGAATTGTTAGAAATGCTACAAAGACGCCCATGTACCGAGGCAGATATCTGCGAGGCCTTGAATCTTGATGGCAGCTCAACTTTCCGGCTTTTAGAAGAATTGACGGAAAATGGTGAGATTGTCCGTTCGGTGCATTTGGGGAAAATCTATTACCAGACATCGCAAACAGCCTGAACAGCTTACATCAGACCCTCGCAGAGTTCCCGCTGGTCAGGTTGTTTGTCTCCTGAAGGAACATTATGAACGAAGAAAAAACGCAGGAAACTACCGTCGAAGAGAAGGCCGAATTGCCGGCCCCAGTTAAAAAAACAAGATCCCGATCCAGAAAATCATCAGCCAAAAAAACTGCCGCAGAGAAGAGTAAAGGTCAGCAGCCCCCGGCCGAAAGCTTGGAAGAAAAGTCAGACGGTCCAGCTCTCAAGCTGCTTATCAACTCGGAGGAGCCTGAGGAAGCTCGCATAGCTCTCCTCGAAAACGGCAAACTCATCTCTTTTCATGTAGAGACTATTTCCAGCGCTCAGACCAAGGGAAATATCTATAAAGGGATTATCACAGCAATTGAGCCTAACCTGCAGGCTGTTTTTGTTGATATGGGTATTGAGCGCAATGGTTTTCTTCCTTTTGGTGATATCCACCCGGAATATTACTGCAAGGATGTTCCCTCTTCAACTCACTGGAAGGAACTGAAAATCCAGGAGGTGATCAGAAAAGGCCAGGAGGTGTTGGTTGAGGTTGTCAAAGAGGCAACAGGCAATAAAGGCGCAAGCGTTACCACCTATTTATCAATGCCGGGCCGGTATGTTGTCCTGATGCCCGGCAGTGACAGCCATGGCATTTCCCGTAAAATTGAAGATGAAAGCCTTCGCAGTAAGCTGCGGGAAATTGTCAGCTCGGCAAATTTACCTGAAGAAATCGGCTATATTGTCCGAACCGCCAGTAAAGATGTCACAAAAACAGCATTACTGCAGGACATCCGCTATCAGCTTAATCTCTGGAAAGAGATTAAAAAACGTGGTCAGACCCTGACGGCGCCTGCCCTTATCTATAAAGAACAGGATGTTACGGCGCGTTTTCTCCGGGATCATTTTACCCATGAGATTCAGGAAATACTCGTTGACAATCAGATCACCTACGATCAGGTTGTTAATTTCCTCAAGTTGTTGCCTGCCCGGCAACGAATAACCAAAGTCAAACTCCATAAGGGTGCACGGCCGATCTTTAACCTATACCAGATTGAAGAACAGATAGAACAGATCTACCAACCTTCGGTAAGTTTGCCCTCTGGAGGATCCATAGTCATTAACCCGACCGAGGCTCTTGTTGCAATTGATGTCAACTCCGGCCGTACCTCAAAGGATAAAAACTTTGAAGAGACTATTTTCCTTGCCAATATGGAAGCCGCTGAGGAGATGGCTCGTCAGCTCAGACTCAGAGACCTTGGTGGTCTGATTGTTGTCGATTTTATCGATATGCGTGATAAAAAGCATATCCGAGAGGTGGAAAAACAGGTTAAAGCCTGCATGAAACATGATAAGGCAAAGGTGGATATCAGTCGAATTTCAAAATTTGGTCTTATTCAAATATCCCGGCAGAGGCTGGGACCTCCAGTACAGAAAGGCAGTTACATCATTTGTGAACACTGCCAGGGGCTTGGGATGATTCGTTCGGTGGAAACCATGGCGTTGGCTCAATTACGTCGAATTCATACTGGGGCCATCAAAAAGGCGACAGAGAAAATTACCTGTCGTTTCCCACTGCCGGTTGCCCAGTATCTGTTGAATCAGAAACGTGCTGATCTTGTCGAGCTTGAAGAGAAGTATAATGTCTCTATAACTATAATGCCTGATCCGGATATGAACCCTAACCAGGCCCAAGTCGACTTTCATAAAAGCACAGAAGAGCAACAACAGCCGATTTCATGAAGATATTTTGCCGTTTCAAGATTATCATGAAAACTAGAGGCAGCCATAGCGCATGGCTCTAAATCAAAGCAGTCCCCTCAGTTCCATCCCATAAATGCAAGGCAGGAGAGATGGTGCGATAACGGGTAATTGAAAGGGAAGCTGCTCCGGGACTGAATATACCGGAGCAGCTTATGGTGGGATTATTTGAGTATGTCAATGAGGGAAAGAGGCCAAAGAGTGCTGAGACGGACTATTCCCAGCTGCCTACATCTGCGTCTTCTTTTTCCCCGCCTTCTTTGTTATCTGCTCCGAGAGAAAAGATATCAACTTCGCCATGTTCGCCAGGATTCTGATAGTGATATTCTTTGTCCCATGGGTCCATGGGTACTCCCTTCTTGAGGTACGGTCCATCCCATTTTTCTTCACCAGGATTGACCACGAGTGCCTCGAGTCCTTCCTGCTGGGTTGGATAATGCCCGATATCAAGACGGTAGGCATCCAGTGCCGCCATCAGCATGCCGATCTGGGTTTTAGCGGTATTCTGCTTTGCTGTGCCAAGCTTTTTGAACATGGCCGGACCGACCAGTGATGCCAAAAGACCTAGAATGACCATAACAATCATCAGTTCCATCAGGGAGAACCCTCGTTGATTTCGAATATGTCTGTCTCTTTTTCCTGAATTTTCCTTCTTCAATTTATTTTTTGTCATTTCAGCCTCCGCTTGACACGTATAGGAAATAATTTTTCCTTTCATAACTGATTCACTGCTTTTTTTCCAGCGCAGATTCTGTAGCCGGTGTGCTTCGTTGCTTTTGAAAGCGCATGACCGCCCTGTTGTGCTCCTGAAGATTGTTTGAAAAATAGTGGCTACCGTCATTTTTTGCGACAAAATAAAGATAATCGGTGTCTGCGGGATGCAGTACGGCGAGGAGTGATGCTTTACCCGGATTGGCTATTGGCCCGGCGGGTAGGCCTGTCTGCGTATAGGTATTATAGGGAGATGGGGTGAGCAGATCCTTACGGGTAATATTTCCATTGAAGTCAGGAATTCCGTAGATGACAGTAGGGTCTGCCTGGAGTTTCATGTGTTTTTTGAGGCGGTTGAGAAAAACTGAGGCTATCAGGGGCCTTTCCTGAGGCAAAGCCGTCTCCTTTTCAACGATAGAGGCCAGAATAACCATTTCATGAAGTGTTTTGATCGGTGATGAAGCAGAGGGGAAAGGTTTTTCCTGCTCGGATATTTCCGCTACGATATCATGGAAACGGCCGACCATCATGGAAATGATTTCAGTAAGCTTCTGGCCTCTGGTGATGAAATACGTGTCAGGGAAAAGATATCCTTCAAGTGAAGTGACATCAAGCCCTACCGACTTGATATATTGTGGATTATTTACCTGATTGAGGAAGTTGTCACTTTTATAACCGAAAGAATTTTCCAGCAGACTTGCTATTTGGGTAAGATTGTATCCTTCCGGAATCGTTAATGGACGATAATAAAATTCACCTTTGGCAATTTTTTCAATAATCGCGCGGTTGTTTAAACCCGGGGAAAAATTGTATTCTCCGGCCTGCAGTTTGCCGATAATGCCCATCCTGCGCGCCAGCAGTCGGAAGCGGATATCATCGTTAATGATGTTATTGTCGATTAATATTTTTTTAATTGCTGAAAATCCGCTTTCCGGTGGTATGTAAACGATTATAGCTTCGCTGCGTGCTGTCCGAGGAATTGATGAGGCATAGGAGGATACCCATAGTCGGTAGGATGTAAAAAAAATGGCAAGAAGAATAAAAACTGCCGGAAACAGCAGTTTTCGGCCATGCAGAAATCCTCGCAGCCATGCACCAGTGAGGGGTTGCCTGCCACTTTCAGCTTCTTTCTCCGCACTCATAGTTCAATAAGGGGATAGGTGTGTTAGAAAATTTTGTTCAGCAACTGATCGACATTTTTTACCGGGACAAAATTAATTTGGTCGCGTAAATCTTTCGGAATTTCAAT
>QKJV01000455.1 GCA_003249165.1 Desulfobulbaceae bacterium
GGTTTATGGGAATATGAACCTTTTGCCTGTGTCTTTTGCGGAAGGTGTGTCGAATCCTGTCCTGTAGGTAGTCTGGCACAGCTTGAACAGTGGCGTCCGGCTGGAAGGGAAAGAGAGAGGATCCGACTGTCGGTTGAAGTAAAAAGAGAAAAATAAAAGGAACAGAGGGAAAGGAGATGCGTTGAGTGCGTATAACCTAACCGGGTTTGCTGAAAATGGGGCAGGGAAAGAAGTAAGTACTTTATCAATTATTGGAGAAGATGTTCCATCAGAATTTTTAAACCGATGCCGATCAGTAAAAGCCCTCCCATAACCTCTACCCTCTTGCCCCATATCATGCCGATTTTCCCGCCCATCAGCATCCCGGTCACCGTCAGAGCTGAGGCGGTCAGCGCGATAATCAGGGCCGGAGTCCATATGTCAACGCCAATTACCGCAAGGGAAAGTCCTACCGCCAGAGCATCAATGCTGGTGGCGATTGACAGCATGACCATCGTTATTCCTTTGGTTGGGTCGCTTTTTTCTTTTTCCTCATTATCATGAAACGCCTCGAAGACCATTTTCCCGCCGACAAAGGAGAGTAACCCAAACGCGACCCAATGGTCGTAAGCGGCGATCAGACTTTGAACACTCAGACCGGCGAGCCAGCCGATAATGGGCATGAGTCCTTGGAAGAGACCGAAGTGAAACCCGAGCCGGAAGAGTTGGCGTTTACTTACCGGAGCAAGCGAGATGCCGGCGGCAAGAGCAACGGCAAAGGCGTCCATGGCAAGGGCGATGGCTATGAAGATGAGAGTAAGCGGTTCCATAATTTTGTCGGCCGATATTGACCGGACTGGAGTTCGTATTTTGAACGTGCAGATAAAAATCTGTTACAGAGATTACTCGGCCCTTATAAGATAAAAACAGATGTGCGGTCAAGTCCCGAGTGTTCAAAGAGTCTCGAAACAGTCAGCTCCGCGTTGTCAAATCGGGGAATCGTGAACAGGGTGTAACCCGGAAATTTTCCAAGAACACCACTGAGAAAACTATTGAAACTGTGGAATTAAGCAAATTTGTTGTCTTTTATAGGGAAGAGAAAAAAATCTTAACAATTTAATTACATTTTTTTGTTAAAGCCGTCCACACACATCTTTATAAGAAAACCGCCAGCCGTTTTGATATTAACCCTGTCTTATTCCTGAAGTACGATGAATTTCTTCCGGGCGGAAGAATATCTTAGAAACAGGAAAGGATTCCAGGAAAAAAAGATAGAGGGTATCATTGGTTTGAGAAAATCGGATTTTCTCTTGCACTGAAGCTTGGCCTGATATGATAAAGCTGATAACAGCGGCAAAAAGCCGCCGCGCCTTATCCTCGATTATTGATGTTGCCACTGTTCTTTACTCCCATGGGCGCAATTGGTGAAGCGTATTGGACGGTTTCAACCAGGGTCCCATCTTCAGCGTTACCGAGGTGGGTGGCAGTAAGGAGCTTTTCGCTGGTATAGCTATTGCCGGAACAGTTTATACAGTTTATAAAGAAAAAGTAAATTCATCTCCTTAAAAAAAAATAGTGCCTACACTTCAGATAAAACTTGGAATGGTCAAACTGGCTCCCAGGTGCACTCCTCACGATTTGCATCAAAATAGGGGAGTGTGTTGAAAGTTTAGCCCGGTTTAATTTGGGTAATCCTGCAATGTGAGTGCGTCTATGTGTGAATTCTGTGTCCAGCATGGAGAGGGAAAGAAGTGGTATAAGAATATGAGTAATTACTCCAGGGAGGTGTTTCTGCAAGTCAACTCCGAGGAAAAGCTGAAGCATTTTCTGCTCCACTTCGGCCAAAGTATGCGGGATGGCTTAGCCAGAGCTTCCACGTGGAGAAAAAGACTCCCTGCAATCTATGATTTTCTCGTCTATCCCTGGCTGACAAACCGCCAGAAAAAGAGCCATTTCGGTCAAATTTTACCCATTGAAGACATGGAGTATATTGTTGACCATGTTCAGTCCATTGTTCGCCTTCCCTGTATCTGTCGGAAAATCAATACCGGCAATGCCAAGCGCTGTTGTTATGCAGTGGGCCTTGATATGACCCATATTTTGAAAGACCAGCCTGATTTCTGCGAGTTCGACCGGATCGACAGGGATACGGCCAAAGAAGAAATGCGTCGTCTTGACCAGGAAGGATTTAGCCATAGTGTGTGGACTTTCCAGACTCCTTTTATCGGCGCTATCTGCAATTGTGACCAAAACTGCATGGCGTATAAGATCCAGTATCGTTTGCAGCTGGCGCAGGTCATGTGGAAGGGGGAATATGTCGCAGAAGTTGACTGGGACAGATGCCGTGGTTGCCGGCATTGTCAGAAAAATTGCTTTTTTGATGCGATACGCTTTGACCACCGACATCATAAATGCTATGTCGATGTTCGCAACTGTTATGGTTGCGGGACCTGTCGAGTGGTCTGTCAGCAGAATGCCATTTCCTTACTGGATAGGCGGTCTGTTCCCTTGGTTGCCGACTCCTGGTAACGGGCTGCCTCATTTTATCTGCATTGGGGGCGGTCTTTGCCGATCCTTTGTATATCTCAAGGAAGATTCCTTCATGGAAAAAACATATTGAGGGGCTTTGTGATATGGTCAATATAGAAATGAGGAGTCTATATGGTGAACGATGCGCTTGTGCAGATTTTGAGGAATGGAGTTGAGGCCTGGAACCATTGGCGAACAAAAGATTGATCTCAGTGAAGCCAATTTCCGCGACATAAACCTTGCCAAAGTTGACCGGTCCGGTGCTGACCTGACATAAGCGGATCTGGGCGGGACCAATCTGACAGGTGCATGTTTATTCGGGGTAAAATTGACGAATGCGAATCTTGTTCGGAAAAAACTTGTCAAAGCAATTCGTTCCCAGGCAAATCTGTCAAAGGTGGATTTGTCTGGTGCTGATCTCACCCATGCCACCCGTAGAGTCGGACTTTCCAGAAGCAAAATTTACAGGCGCCAATCTTTCCAGTTCTGACTTTACCGATGCGAATTTTACACATCAAATATCTGAAATATTCCAAACATTTCTCTACTATCATTCCTGCTGATCGTTCTTTGCAGAATCAGGAATAATGTGAGCTTGCTGTTTTGCTTAAATGCTTAACATTGCCAATGGATATAATTCAAATTTGTGGCAACGGGAAGAGAATTAAAATTGTCTTTCATCATTTTCCCTAAAATTAAATGAACAGATTTTATGGTGCCATTCATGCTTAACGTCATGCCTTAATTTCCTGAACCAGTTCTTAAAATTCACCGATCTGATACGGCAAAGGGTCGCCTAGCATAGAGGTTTTCAGGTAAAGGAAAACTTGATGGCTTCTTAAAAAGTCTTTACTTCGGATTTGCTTGAAGACAAATCAAGTAGTTACTATGCCCTGTAGGGCTGTCCGGTAACTTTTTACGGGACAGTCAAACTTGAATCCGATAAAAAACAACATGAGAGCAAGATAAACGATTCAAAAAGCTGAATGGCTGCAGGTAGAAAGCTGGATTCGTAGACAACAGAAATTTTCAAAATAAGTCTCAACCGGAAACGCTAATTTAACGCAAAAACGGCTTTTTCTACAGACTCGTTAGCCCTCAAATTTAAACGAGAATAAACGGAGAATCATTTAATGAAACTGATTACAAAGATTGTTAAAACTTTTTCTAAAAAGGCTAGAGAAAAAAGAGCCTCCGTGTTTAGGAAAAGTTTTTTGATCGATGAAAATACAAAAATACTAGATTTGGGATCAGAAACTGGTTCAAATATTCATGCTGTTCTGCAAGGGACAGCTTTTAAACCTGAAAATATCTACATTGCTGATATTGATTCATCACTAATAGAAAAAGGTGCGAACACCTATGGATTCATTCCTGTGTTAATAAGCGAATCTGAACAACTTCCATTTGATGATGGATTCTTCGATATTGTG
>QKJV01000418.1 GCA_003249165.1 Desulfobulbaceae bacterium
AAGAACTAAAAGGACAGATATCCAAGGACATTATTTATGGTAGAAGAAAAACCAATTAACGTAATCTGCATTCAATGGGGATCTGCCTACTCAGCAGAGGATATCAACAAGTTGCATTCCATGATCAGCAGAAACACGACTCTCCCTCTCAATTTCTACCTGTTCAGCAACGAAAAGTTCAATAATCTGAATCAGGGAATCATCCAGAAACCTGAACCGGAGCTCAGCATGCCGTCAGTTACGGCAAACCTGAACTATCGCAGAACCGTTGGCTTTTGCCATGAAAATTTAGGCGGACTTGCCGGAGAACGGGTATTCAGTTTTGACTTGGATGTGGTCATAATGAACAATCTGGATGAACTGTTCACTTATCCAGTAGATGACAAATTCTATATTATCAACGACTGGAAAACCAAAGGAAACCATGTCGGACAAGGTACCTGCTATTCATTTGTCGTCGGTACCCTTAAATACATCAAAGATGATTTTGAGTCCGACCCACTGGCCGTCATAGAAAAATACGGCACAGCCACCCAACAATATCTTTCCGCAAAAATCATTGAGAAATTCGGGCCATTAAACTTTTGGCCGGAGAAGTGGTTTAAGTCCTTTAAATTTCACTGTTTGCCGCCAATCCTCTTGCGTCGATTTGTAACAACTCCCAAACCTGGTCTAGAGACAAAAGTATTGGCATTTCACGGTAATCCAAATATCAAAGATGCTATCGCAGGAAGATGGCAGGGACCAGACAGTGCTAAAAAGCAGAAAAAATGGAAGTCACTGTACAAATCGTTCAAACCAGTCCCATGGCTCAGCGAATACTGGAAGTAAAATAGTCGACAGCAAGGTAACCCTATGAATAAAACAGGTAGAATGCCAAAAGTTGCGTTGATAAATGATACCAGTTTATATAGCAATCATTTTGGGTGTGAATTGGTATGCCAAGTCTTCAGAGAAGAATTCAAACGACTCGGCCTGGATTTGGTGTTAACCTTACCCAAACGCTTCAATCTGGAAGAGTATGCAAAACAATTGGCTCAGGTCGATTTAGTCGTACTTAACGGTGAAGGAACTCTTCACGACAACAAATTCCAGCAGTTGATCGATTTGGCAGGCCAATATCCATGTGTGCTGGTTAACTGTGTTTTTGAGAAAAACACCCCAAATCCAAATTTGAAAAAATTTCTCTATATTTCGGCGCGAGAGTCTTTTAGCGCCGCAGAAATCCGTCATCATGGGGCCGAGTGCGAGGTTGTCCCGGACCTTATTTTCGGCTCAACCTTCGCACGCATCTATCCGAAACAAAAGATTACAAAAAAGCTCGGAGTTACCGATAACGTTGTCAAAGAATATTATGGCATCTGGCCGCTGCGCTGGCGCGTTCGCGGGTTTTCTGCAACAGGACAAACCGCTGGTGTTTATTTACAAAAACTTCTGAGTTATAAGAAAATTGCATCGGGTCGTTTTCACACCGCGGTTCTCTGCTCCGTTAAAGGCATTCCCTTCTCAACCTGGGACTCAAATTCCTGGAAAACTCGTGCACTTATGCACGACATGGGGGTTGAACATTTACACTTTGACTCCCGCAGGGAAGCTATTAATAACGTGCCAGATGTTTTCCCGGAACAAATTACAACCTTTGTCGAACAGGCTCGCCTGAAAATTGAACAGATGTTTAACAGAATTCACGCCATCGCAGTTGAACAGCAAAAACTCAGAGCCAACAACTGAGGCAGACATGCAATCACTGGAGTCTTTAATTCAATCATATAAAAACAAAAACATTTCTCTGGTTGTGGGAGCGCAAAGTATTTTTAATCATGACTATGGCAAACAAATTGATTCGGCAGACCTTGTCATACGCATGAATCGCAACTTCCCAAAAAGAAAAAAATATCAGGGGAAAAAAACAGATCTTCTGGCGATATCTTGCGACATCAGTCGTTGGCAACACTGGCGCTATTACCGTTCAGCTCCAATCATCTGGATGACGCCAAACCGGGAGTCGCTACCAAGCTGGATGGCAAGGTACAAAGCATTTTTTCTTTATGACGAAAATGACTGGGAACGGCTGTTCAACAATCTCGGGGAAAACAGGCCCTCAACCGGAGCCATGACTCTGGATTTCATTACAACGCATCTGCAACCCAGAACACTCTCACTTTTTGGATTTGATTTTAAAAAAACCAAAACCGTACACGTAAAAAAGCAAAAGTTAGGCCCCCACAACTGGGAATTAGAGCAATCCTACTTTTTAGAGGTAATCGAAGCGGCGAAATCACGAGGCTGTGATTGGAACGTCTACATGTAACATCATCTGCCTCCGTAAAGAATCCCAAGGGAAGCGATTTATCAACCTTGCACTTTCGCTTTTTACCAGAAGCCGCAATCAAGAAAGGGTTACCAGAGACCGGCGAAAGTTTTCTGTATCTGAGCTTTCAGGCTGTCCCCGGGATAGCTATTCAAACGTCTTTCAGGAACAGTGAGATTGAACAGCTCAGAAACAAGCACTGGCTGAACATATTTTTTCTCTATCAAGCTGGTAAAGTAACTTTTCTGAACGCTCTTTTCAGAATATTGCGCCTGAGGATGGTCAATTGTTATGACAGGACGCCCTGACGCAATGGCCTCTGTAACCATGGTAATACTATCCTGGGTCACAAAAAGAATCTCTGACCTTGCTATAAATTCATAGAGCTCCCGCCTAGGCTCTGTCGCCCACCAAATAGCATCCTTGATAACTTGAGGGGTCAACTCCCGTTGCAGAATCTTTTCTGCCTCAGCTCCGGTCCGCCGTGAGGTGGTCAATAGCCATTGGATATTTTCCCGTTCAGCCAAGTGATTCATTCCTTGCGCAAGGGCAGCCCAATCTTGGTCATTAAATGGGTAACTGCGTGATTTCCCGCCGATAATCATGCACCAGGTACGCTCTTCAGCCTGTCCTTTTTCTGCGATTAATTCAGGAGTAACCGGTGTTGGAATAAAATCGATCAAATAAGTATTTTCATTTACCTCAGCCGCGACCGGTGAAAAGACAGCATGAAACCAGTCGCACGGATAAGGCTTGCGCTCACCAACAAAAATATATGGGACCTTGTAAAGAGAGGCAAATGCGTGTGCAGCAAACACGCTCTTCCCTCCGCTGGAAACTATAAGATCCGGTTTTTCAGCATTCGCAGGGACTCTTATGTCCGCAATTTTCGAAAGCCACTTACGAGGGATAGAACGCCCCTTTTTCCCTATGCAATAACGAACAAGATGACGTTGCCAACCACGCAGAGTCGTACAACCAAACACTTCGATAGTTTTAAGTGGGTACAATTGTTTAAGAATATCTGTAAAACCGATTGACTGGCTGACATGCCCAGGACTTCCTTCATTGATAATCCAGACAATTTTCATCAGGGCCTCCAAGTATCCCTTATCCACTGGCATGGCTGATTATAACGATGAAGATACTTGTTAATATCCCTCAACCGTTTATGGGAGAATGCCCATTTCAAATGGGCACCCGGAGACCTGGGAATTCGTTTATAACTCCAGCGGCCAATAATCGCGTCCGGAGGGTTAGGTTGTCCAGGGAATGTAACAATTTTACAGCCTCGCGGCTTTTTAGGGGGATGTAGATAACGCATCGGCCAAGGGCCTAAACAATGCTTTCTAAAATGTTTCGTCCAGTCTGAAGGCCAAAACCTAACACCTCCCCGCAGGTGATGAGTCACATAATTCTGCTCAAACTGATATTTGACACATAATTGGGGATCCTTCTGCAGATCCTCAAGCATGTATGAATGGGCCCCGATCTTGAAGCGGAAGACCGATGTCTGGGCCCCCGACAACCATGGCTTAATCCAGTTTTTTGCTGTTATGACATCGTCTTCTTCACCATATTCAAAATAACAATCTATTGAATCAACAATAACGGAATCAAGA
>QKJV01000334.1 GCA_003249165.1 Desulfobulbaceae bacterium
GGTTGAGTTTGCGCGCAACCGCATAGCGGGCAGCCTCGGCATCATCGCCTTCCTGCTGGGACCCGTCGCTGCCGAACATAAAGACGGTCTTGCCTGGATTGGCTTCGGCGACACCGTTGACATAGCTCCACATATGCCCTAAACGGCCGGAACTGAAGAAGATGCCTTCTTCTTCATGACGCTCGGGATGACCGTAGAGCCCTTGTTTGAATTCCCGATAATGCAACAGTGCTTCCGGTGTCTTGTAACCGTTGAGCACGGCCATGATGTACTGAATGGCGACGCGATGACCGGCTTCGTCAAAATAAACGGGAACACAGGATTCACTGCCCTTCATAAAGGCATCGGCAATAAGCAGCTCCGGTACGATGTCGTAGGCGCCGCCTGTGTGCCCGCCGAGGCCTTTGGTGTTGGCTAGAGCGGTGAAGAAAACGATAGAGTCTCGCAGGATACTGATGTTTTTTTGAAGGGCCGCTTTTTGCTCTGCGTCCAGGGTGTCTTGAGTGACAGAAAAGCGCAGGGTCTGGTACGTTGATAAATCAATAGGAAAATTCATAAGTTAACCTGATATGGAAAAGTTCTGGGAACGGAAGGAGCAAAAAGTTCAAGGACCCGTTCTTGAAAAGGATAAAAACTATCGCACTGATAACAGAATCGTCAGATTCTGCAAGTCAGATCTCGGTAATCTGCTCTTGTTGCCGGATGCCTTGGCCTGCGGTCTTGCACCGCTACCCGATCGAAGGTAAAAGAATCGGGCAAATTGAATGGATAAAACCGCGACAGGGAGTTGCTCATGAAAACTATATGGAAATTTGAATTAACCCCCAATCGATTTCAATCGGTGCCTATTCCCTCTGGGGGACAGATCCTGACGGTTCACGCTAAAACGGACAACGCCCCCCTACTTTGGGTACTGGTTGATCCTGACATGCCGCCAAAGGATCGATATCTCGGAGTGTATACGACCAATACCGAAGTACCCGATGATCCGGGGCAATATGTGGGAAGTTTTTTCATCTACGAGGGGAGTCTCGAATTTCATCTTTTCGAGATGGACACTCCCCCCCAAGGAATGGAAGGATCGGATATTCAATAGGAATATTCCAATGATGGATCATGTGAAAACAATGGTTCGGTTTTGATAGACGAGAATTTGTCGTTGCAGATGATGCCAGATTGAACGGGATAAAATGACTTTTTCGAGATCTCGCCCTTTCCGGACAAGATCATCAATCGAGTCGGCATGGCTGACCCGGATGATGTCCTGGGCGATGATGGGACCGGCATCCAAGTCCGCGGTCACGTAATGACTGGTTGCACCGATGACTTTGACCCCGCGCTCAAAGGCGGAATGGTAGGGCTTGGCTCCTGGAAAGGCAGGCAGAAAGGAGTGATGGATGTTAATGATTTTATTGCGGTACTGTTGGATAAAATCGTCTGTGAGAATCTGCATGTATCGTGCGAGGACGATAAATTCAACATTGTGTTCGGCAAGAAGTTGCAGTTGCGCCTGTTCCTGTTCCTGTTTGTTGTGCTGGTTGATATCAAAATGGTAAAAATCGATACCGAATTGCTGGACAACCGGCTCGAGGTCTTGGTGATTACTCACAACAAGAGGAATGTCCACCTCTATTTCCTTGGATTTCCAGCGGGAAAGAATATCATAGAGGCAGTGCGGCATTTTCGACACAAAAATAGCCATGCGCGGCAATTCATGGGAAAAATGTAATTGCCATTTCATATCGTATTTTCTCGCGATGAGAATGTCGAAATATTCACCGATCTTGTCGTCCGGAATGACGAAATCGTCGAGTTCCCATTCGATACGCATAAAAAATACCTTGAGGTGGGTATCAACATGCTGGTCAAGGTAGGTGATATTGCCGTTGTTTTTAAAAATAAATTCGCTGACCGTGGAAACAATACCTTTGTTATCCGGACAGTGAATCAAGAGGATAGCGGAGGCAGTGCTGGATTGGGAAATTGATGCACTCATGGGATTATTGGAGAGTAATCGATAAAATAAGAGGAAAAACCAAGATGCTAACGTCCACTTCCTAACGTTTTTAGAGGGTTTTCGCAAGCTGGTAACGTACAGGAATGCCTAAAAGGAGGGATGAGAACTCAATGGGAATATCACGGAAGGGGAAAGATAGATGATCAGGGGAGTACCGGCAAGGCAATAAATATTGAGAAAAACAGTTCGTGGCTTGACAAAGGGTTTAATTTATGTGCTTAATATTAATCAGGTGAAAAAGTCGTATAATTTTTACTAGTTTCCCTTCATCGCCGCTCAATAACACGAATAGACGAACAATGGCTAAAAAAGATCAGCTCATAGTTGGTGTTGACATTGGCTCCCATGCTGTAAAAATCTGTCAACTACAGAAAATAGGGGGCGATTATAAGCTCCTGGCAATAGGCAGTGCTAATCTTCCACCTGGAGCCGTGGAAGATGGTGTGTTGCAAGAGCCCGATGAAGTCGGGAAGGCAATTTCTGGACTGCTGAAAAATTTAAAAATAAAAAATTCCAGGATTGGTATTTCCATATCAGGCTATTCCGTTATTGTTAAAAAGATAAGCTTGGATAAAATGGAAGAAAGTGCTTTGGATGAATATATAAAATCCGAAGCAGAGCAGTATATACCTTTTGATATCAATGATGTGTATCTTGATTATCAGCAACTTAAAAGTAAATCTGCAGCGGATGATCGCGTTGAGATAATGCTGGTGGCTGCCAAAAAAGAAGTCGTCGATGATTATATTAACATGCTCTCTGAGTTAAAGTTAAATACAGTTCTTGTTGATGTTGATGGGTTTGCACTAGAGAACATCTGGGAAACAGTTTCAGGGGCTAAGGAAAATGTTGCATTGATTGATATTGGTGCATCGAAAATGAATATAAATATAATTTCTGAAGGGGTTTCGGTGCTTGCTCGAGATATTGTTGTTGGGAGTGAGCAATTAACTGAACAGATAGCCCTTGAATTAGAAATAGATTATAGCGATGCTGAGAAAATTAAGCTAGGTGCGGAAGAAAAAAATAAAGATATTGATGGCGTAATAAAAATATTCAATCAAACCTGCACACAGTGGGTGCTTGAAATTAAAAAAGCAATAGATCTATACATGGCAAATAATCCTGATAAACCATTGAAATCTCTTGTTCTTAGTGGAGGGGGATCGAAAGTAAACGGTTTATCTGATTATATAAAAAATGAAACTGGACTTAATGTGTACTCATTTAATCCTTTTGAAAAAATGACATATGATAAAAATAAGTTTGATCCTGCATATATAAGTTTAATAGGTCCTGAAATGGCTATTGCTGCAGGATTAGCTATCCGTCAATCATCAATTTGACAATAACATGATACAGATCAATTTACTTCCTGTACGGGAAATAAAGAAAAGGGTTCAAGCAAAAAAACAGATAATTATTTCTTCTGTTTCGTTTGTTGGTTTTCTTTTAATTCTCGCGTTTGTTGCTATTTATCAAAGTAATGTTATATCCAGCTTAAGGGAGCAGGATGCAAAGATTCAGCAGGAAACGAAAAAATATCAGAAAATTGTGGATCAGATAAAGAAAATTGATGAAGAAAAAGCAATCATGGAAAGACAGATTGCTGTCATAAAACAACTCAAGCAAGAGTCCTCACTGACTGTCCATGTACTTGATGACGTGGCCAATTTAACGCCATCCAATCGAATGTGGTTAAAAGCCCTCAGCCAGTCATCCTCACAGTTATCATTGAACGGAATGGCGTTGGATGATCAAACAATTGCCAAATATATGGATGATTTAGAGTCCTCCCAGTATATAAAAAACGTGCATCTGGCAAACACCACCATGGATAGATATGCTGAACGGAACTTGAAATCCTTTAGTATCTCATGTGTGGTGGGGTTCGAAGACAAGGTAG
>QKJV01000495.1 GCA_003249165.1 Desulfobulbaceae bacterium
CGCCCGCCCTTTGTCCAGCCTCAAGCAGCAGCGTATCATTATGAGAAGCTATTTTTTTAAGGAAATGTGCAACTGAAAGACCGGAAATTCCTGCTCCTATTACGATAACGTCATATGTTTTTTCCATAATCATCAATTTCTTTTGTAAAAAGAAACAAAAACTAATTTTTCGAGGAAACCAGTCAAATTGTAACCACGTTACAAAACTAGTATTCAATACCCTTGCGGGCTGTTATCCCTGAGGTATAAGGATGTTTAATCATTTTTACCTCCGAAACAAGATCAGCGGCATCTATAAGATTCTTTCCGGCATTACGGCCCGTAATGACGAGATGCAGACCTGCGGGACGATTTCTAATCAGCTCCAGGACTTCATCTTCGGCAACCATGCCATAGGAAATCAAATAGGTCAATTCATCAAGCACGACCATTTCATATCTGCCGCTCATTATCTTCTCCCGGGCAAAGGCAAAAGCCTGCCTGGAAATCTCTCTTAATTTCTCTTTGTCAGACTCAAGCCAGGTAAAGCCGCTCCCCTTGACATAAAACTCAACATTCTCAGAAAGCTTCTGAAACGCTTTTAGTTCACCGGTAGTGGTCATCCCTTTGATGAACTGAATGATACATACCCGCAGTTTATGCCCGGCGGCACGCAATGCCTGGCCGAATGCGGCCGTAGATTTACCTTTACCGTCCCCTGTATACAGCAATACAAGGCCTCGGACCTGTTTACTGTCCAAAGGAGTACTGTCTTTCATTTCAAGGGACTTCCCGGCAGTATGTATTTTCCCATCTGTTTCTCATAATACTGTCTGTTTTCCGGATCAACAGTTATGGCCTGGGTTTCAGCCTTGAGGGCTTTGTCAGCCGAACCATTCTGCCAATAAGCGAGGGCAAGCGTATCCCAAATATACCCTTCGGATTTTATGGACACTGCCCGTAAGGCAAGGCTAAGGGCTCTCTGCGGATCCCTGACATCAGCATCCTCAGCGATCAGCAACACCCAGGCAAGGTTATTTAATATATCCGGGTTATCAGGAACGATCTGCAGACCTTTTTCATAAGAAACAACTGCTTCAGCATAGTATTTTCTCTCTTGCTGGAGGTCGCCAAGGAGCTGATACCAGAGAAAATTTTGTGGTTCTTCTCGCGTTTTTTCCTGATAAAGCCTGGTCAAATGATCAAGTGGTGCCCGCTGTAGAAGATCATCCGGCATTTTCCACAAGGCAACCCCTGTGCCGATGAGAAGCAACATATAGAGCACCAGTGCGCCATAGACTTTACGATGATGCTTCCTGACCAGACGGTGATCGTGCCCACAACGATTCAGAAAGTCAACTCTTTCCGCAATGCCGAAATGATGCCAACTCGGCAATTCCCTGATATTGCCGCTTAGCCAAGCTACTTTTTCCAGGGCGTCAATAATACCCTGGCTGCTCCCCATACTTTCCAGAGCATGCAAATCTGCCTGACGTTCAAAATTACGCATGAAAAAACCGAAAATAAAACGAAAATAGAAAATCAAAAGCAGCAGCAGGGCGAATGTACTGATAAAAATGAGGACTGTATCTGTTTTTTTGCCGAGGAAAGTACTGAACTCATAAAAATAATTTGACTTTAACAAGGCATACATGAACAAATAGGAACCCAGTTGAGCAATAAGACTAAATCCCAACAGCAGAAAAATGTAAAGCTGCAGATGATAACGCTTCACATGACCGATTTCATGCGCCATGACTGCGTCTATCTCATCAAAAGTCAGATTTCTCAGTAAAGCAGGAGTAAAAAGTATATAGCGAAAACGGCCGATTAGCCCCATGACCCCGGCAGTCAACACGAGTCCTTCAAAAAGCGGCCAGATAAGAATGTCAGCGTATTTCAACTCCTGGTGTCGGCTGAATTCCTCAATATGACGGCGTACTATCCCCTGCTCCATGGATTTACAGCCCCACAGATGCCTGATTATTTCCGGGAATGCAATGGCCAATAAAATAAAGAAAACAAAGAAAAAAACCGGCTCGCCCCAGGCCGACTGTAAGACATTTTTTATCCCCGGAAAGGGCAGAAGCATCAGGCCATCGGCCAGTAAAGACAATATCAGCCAAGGCAGGATAGTCGGAATATTATTTTTCAGATTTGTTTTAATGAATGTTGCCGATGAATGGTAGCGGCCGAAAATATACCCATAATTACGACGGGCACCATGCCAGATCAGACAAAGATAGAAGAAAAAAAGGAGTACACCGGCGAGATTTGTTAAAACCGGCAGACTGGCAGCACCAGGTAAAAGGGCAAAATAATATTGACAATCAAGGAAATAAACATCCATTGCCAGCGAAACAATAGCCAAAATGGAGAGCTTCAGTTCTGCTGAAAAATAGTCCGAGGCCCTGTTTATCCTGTTTCCGCGGTGGGTAAGGGTAACCAACAGAATAAAAACGCCTGTCTTTAGAGTAAAGAGAAGGGCCGTTACTCCTGCATTGAGCAATGGCTTATCGGGAATACTATTTGTTGTAAGAATAAAAATAACAACGACAAGATATATAAGATTGTTATATATCACTATTTTATCCAGTCGGGACGCGTGCGTGCGAATGAGGTGTTGTGCCGTTGAAAACGGAAAAGCAGTAACTGTACCTGTGCGGGTGTAAGAATGTTCTGATGGATAAAAAACTCACCAATTTTTTTGTGCCTCAGCTGCTGTTCACGTAAAAGCTGGTGAAGCTTTCGCTGGTTGAGCAAGCCGAGTTGCAGAGCCTGCTGCCCGAAAGACAGCCGCGATGAGATACCACGTTTTAAAATAAAGAGAATTTCTTCACTGGTTAACCATCCATGCTGTCTGGCCATTTCCCCAAGTTGTGGACGTTGAGCCTTTTGCCAGATCAGTGCTTTGATGACAGTTTGCCAGTTGACCTGCCCGGCGTAGTAAAGATAATGACCAAACAATAACTTTCTTTGCGGAATTGGACCACGGTAGAGAGTATGATGCGAATAATCGGACCGTGCTTTCCCCGCCGCGTCCCACTGCGGTCGAGCAAAACCATTCTGTCGAGTAAAATCGTTCCGGGGACGATTCCTTTGGGGCTTGCGGTTAGGCCCGGCAGTCCGGCCTGCCGTCGATGAGGCAGGGATACTTCTCTGGAAACGGAAACCTTTTTCACGGGCCTCAAGATAATGCATCAGTTTTTCGTAAGCCTGCTGGACGGCATGAAACATTTGCGCGCTTCTCTTTTTTGCTAACTCATCAAGAGTGGGCAAACGATCTGGATGAGTTTCCATGGCTTTTTTGCGAAAAGCGCTTTTTACCCCGGAAAACTGAATGTATTCAAGGAATTCACGAGACACTCGCAGGTCAGGGCCAAAAATAATACGGCAAGCTTGATATAACTCCTGTTCAGCAACAACCCGCTTCATGAATTTCTTTTCCCCCTCCAGATCAACATTTCTTTGCCTGAAAACATTTTTTACTGATCGCAAAGACAACAATACATTTATCAGAAAGAGGATAGCACATACCCTCTCCGTGCTGGTCATTTTTCTCGAACAGTAAGAAAGGAACGGAAATAAAAGGAGAAGGGAAAGGAATTAAGATTTTACAATATCTACTTCAATCTGATCGGCTTCGGATTTACTCAAAACGAGATTCGTTTCACCGACACGAAGCTGAATCGCTCCACCGAGTGGAGCCTTATTAACCACATTAAGTCGTGCAAAAGGAGTAATACCGAGATCAAGAAGACGCTGCCTTACAGCACCGCAGGAATGATGTCTCCTCACGCAGACACAACTTCCAGGGGTAATGTCACTCAGTGCCCGGCATTTTTCACCACACTTTATCTTCCCGCACTGTTTGCCATGATGGGTACACTTCTTTTTCGTCCACCAGAACTTCATTGTGCAACCTTCCTGCCTTGCCCACGCTTCTGCTGTCAGAAGCCCAGCACATTAATGATTTTAAGCTGCGGGAACACGTCCAATACTTAATAGTATTCCGCAAGAAATCAAAAACTCTTATTAAATTTTGCCCTGTACTCTGTCAAGGAAAAAGACTCTACTCAAAACCTGCTATCCTTATAACATAAAACATAGCTGCATTTTTTCCTTATAATACTGACCAGGTCTTTAATCTCGGGTTGCCTTTACCTATTTTAGCCAGAAGCTCATTCTCCTAATCCACGTAACCGTTTTAAACAACTCATCGCTTGCAGCTCTATCAACTTGTGAAATAGGCGGGCTCGATCTGCTATAATCTATCTTCATCGTCATACGCCCAGATATATGCACTCATAAAGAGTTATCCACATATTACTGCCATAGCCAAAGAAGGACTCTTCATCATTTAATTATAAATATAACTCCGCCCACCAGAGTACACCATAGGCTAGATTAAAATTCTTGGTCCATTTTGTTACTTTTTTCAAGAAATCCAACTCTGTAATGCATCTACGATTTTCCGGGCCTGCTCCGTACTGGAAATATTAAATTTCCCCTGCGACTGATAAACCCCCTTCAATTTGCGATATCTGCGTATTGTGTAACGATCAGGACCGTATTCCTCTTTTTTCGGTTCCCACTGTTGATAACGAAAAATAATAGTTGACCAGGCTCCTCTGGATAAAACAACCTTATCAATTTCTTTAACTATTAAAATCCCATCTTCTTCATAATCAATTGAAATATCGTCAATATTTTCTACCATAACTACAAATTTTTCCTTATTGCCAATCTGAAATAATATAAACGTCAATTAATGACCAAATTTCCTCATCGAAAAGCTGAGCCTATCATAAGCAGCCAACTAAAAAAATAAAGTTCTTTTTTTACATTTTCTCTATTGATCCAGGGATTTTTTTTGCAGAGCCCAGAATATTATTACAGGTAAAATGACTTGAGCATCCAATTTTTCGTTAACCGCCGGGTAATTCCCCTTCCAAACTCACCAGAATTCCTACGATAAGGGAATTTTTTTTGCCGCCTCTTTATTTTTTTTGGTGCAAACTAATAAAAAAATTTCTTTTTTTGTGAAATAGTGGTAGAGTGGGCTCTTTTTTCAAAAGTGCCAAAACAATTGTACCGGGCTCTCTAATTCCCCCCGAAAATTGCTTTGGCGTTCAATCTGTTTAAAAATGAGGTCAGACACATGGCTCTCCCAGAAACTCCACTGCGTCCCCGTGAAGAATGTGGTATATGTGGTATTTACGGCCACCCAGACTCTGCCAAACTGACATATTTCGGACTTTATGCACTCCAACACCGGGGTCAGGAAAGTGCTGGGATTGTTACCTCGGACAATGGCCAGATTCATGAACATAAATCCATGGGCCTTGTCTCCGAGGTCTTCAGTGAAAATGATCTTAAGCGACTGCCCGGGACAATTTCCGTTGGACATGTCCGCTACTCTACAACAGGCGCATCCAACATACTCAACGCCCAGCCTTTCACCGCTCGCCACCGCGATCAATTTTTTGCCGTGGCACATAATGGCAATCTTGTCAATATTCGGGAATTACGGGATACACTGGAGAAATCAGGTTCTATTTTCCAATCAACCATGGACAGTGAGGTTGTTATTCATCTCCTGGCTTCATTTGGTCATCTCCCCTTTGAAGAGGCTATTTCTGAAACGTTTCGCCAGATCAAAGGCGCATATTCCATCTTGCTGTTAAATCACGACAAACTCGTGGCCGTCCGTGACCCAAACGGTTTCCGCCCCCTTTGTCTGGGGAAAATTTCCAACGGAGCCTATGTTGTCGCATCCGAAACCTGCGCTTTGGATCTTATAGAGGCCAGTTATATCCGTGATGTAGAACCCGGTGAAATGCTTATTATTGATCAAAACGGTTTGAAATCCTTCTTTCCACTTGAAAAAAGTTCGCCGAGCTTCTGTATTTTTGAACATGTATATTTCGCAAGACCTGACAGTGATATATTTGGACTAAATGTTTATTCCTGCCGCAAAAGAATGGGCCAGATCCTTGCAAGAGAAACAAACATCGATGCTGATTTCGTCATGCCTTTCCCCGATTCAGGCAATTACGCGGCAATAGGCTACTCTCAGGCGTCAGGAATTCCCTTGGAAATGGGAGTTATCCGTAATCACTATGTAGGACGTACCTTCATTCAACCTACCCAGTCCATGCGGGATTTCTCCGTACGGGTCAAATTAAATCCCGTTCGCTCGTTTCTAAAAGGTAAACGAGTTGTTATCGTTGAGGATTCGATCATCCGCGGAACAACCGGTCGTAGTCGTATCCGTTCCCTGCGGGCATCAGGAGTCAAGGAGGTCCACATGTTGGTAAGTTGTCCACCGACCCGCTATCCCTGCTATTACGGAATTGATTTTCCCTCGCAGGATCAATTAATCGCAGCGAATAAATCAATCGAGCAAATCAGAGATTTTCTCCATTTGGATACTCTCCATTATCTGAGCCTAGAGGGCTTAGTTGAGGCGACGGGCATGCCGGCCGACTCTTTCTGCCTTGCTTGCTTCAACAACATATATCCGGTTGCACCGGATACCATGTTTCATAAACTGGCGCTCGGTTAATCGAGCGGAGACGGTAACAGTTATGGCACATCCCTTGGCAAAAGAAGTTCTGCAGATTGAGGCAGAGGGAATACTGGCACTCATCGATCAGCTTGACGCAGGTTTTGACCAGGCGGTCAGCCTTATTATGAACTGCCCGAGTCGCGTTATTATCACTGGTATTGGCAAGTCAGGGATCGTCGGCCAGAAGATTTCCGCCACACTAAACAGCACAGGAACACCTTCATTTTTTCTTCATCCGGTCGAAGCGATGCATGGCGACTTGGGCATTGTCGATCACAATGATGTAGTGCTTGCTCTCTCCTACAGCGGTGAAACAACTGAACTCAACATGCTGATGCCCGTCTTGAAAAAGCGAGGAGTAAAAACCATCGCCCTGACCGGCAATAAAAATTCCACCCTGGCTTCTTATGCCGACGTCGTTCTGTCTGCCCGGGTGCCACGGGAAGCATGTCCACTTGGCCTTGCTCCGACAGCAAGTACGACGGCTGCTCTTGCCCTCGGCGATGCTCTCGCCGTTGTTCTGATTGAGAAAAAGAAATTTGCTGCCAGCGATTTTCGCAAAAATCATCCTGGGGGCAGTTTGGGAGAACGGCTCAAAATCAAGGTACAGGAGGTAATGATTACCGGTCCGCTGCTTCCGCGTACCACACCAGAAGCATCTCTTCGTGAAGCGACCAATATTCTTAACGAAAAAAACCTAGGTGCTGTCCTGATTGCCGATCAAACAAACAAATTGTGCGGTATCATTACTGACGGAGATCTGCGCAGACTGCTCAGCCTGCAAGCTCCCTTCGACCTTGACCAAATACGTGCCCGGGACATTATGACGCCATCCCCAAAAACAATCGAGGAAGACCTGCTCGCCGCTGACGCGTTAAGCATCATGCAACGACACGAGGTAACCATTCTACCCGTGCTTGATAAAAATGGATTGCTCGCGGGTATGCTGCATCTGCATGATCTGCTAGGTAAAGGTGAATTCCGACTGCTCGTTTAGGTATCTTTCGCAAAATCAAACTTCAGGTCGAATAATTTTCAGGCGCAGGAGATCGGTTACAAGCTCAGCCATCGGTAACCCTATGACATTGCTATAAGATCCTTCAATTCTTTCTACAAGAAAGCCCCCCCTTCCCTGTAGTCCATAACTCCCGGCTTTATCGAGTGGTTCCCCAGTCCTGACATAGGCTCGACAGAGTTCAGGGGTCAACTTCCGAAACAAAACTCTGGTGCACACCGCCCTTTTTGCCATCATCTTGTCTGAACGGCGACAGAGGCAATAGGCAGTCCATACCTCATGCCAGCGTCCAGACATCCTCGCTAGCATTCTCTCCGCATCGAGTGAATCCAAAGGTTTGCCGAGAATTTCTTCGTCGAGCACGACAATGGTATCAGCGGCCAGTACACAGGAATCAGGATTTCCCCCGGCAACAGCCTGGGCCTTGTTTTCAGCGAGGCGCAAAACAAAACGGGCAGGATTCTCTCCCGGGAAATTCTGCTCATCCACTCCGGCTGGATTTACTGTAAATTCTAGCCCCAATTCGTACAGGAACCGCTGTCGACGTGGAGAGGCAGATGCAAGAATCAGAGGACAGAGAGTCACAAATCCTCCCGATGCCTCTTTTCCGACATGACTCATTTTTCTGCCTAGGCCCTAATGGCATATCCACCATCGACAACAATGGTCTGCCCATGAATCATCTTTGCAAAATTGCTACATAAAAAAAGAGCCAGATCTGCTACGTCCTCAGGTGTGGTTAATCGGCCAAGAGGTGTACGTTTCATGGCCATTTCCAGAATTTCGGAACGATTTGGGAATTTCTTCAATGCTTCAGTATCCACGGCACCTGCGCTTATGGTATTAACCGTAATATTGCGCGGACCAAGTTCCACCGCCAGATGACGGACGAGTGATTCGAGAGCTGCCTTCGATGCGCCGACAGCAGTATAGTTTTCCACTGCCCGAACAGAACCGAGACTGGAAACGGCAATTATCCTCCCCCCTTCATGCATCAGCGGAACCGCCTGCTGGGCAAGCGTCAACAGTGCCCTGGCGTTAATATCCATAGCCCAATTCCAATGGCGAGTGCTAAGCTCCATCACCGGCTTTAACACTCCCGACGCAGCGTTGCTTACCAGAATATCCAGTTGGCCGTATGTATCCTTTATCTGCTCGAACATGGCCAGCACATCTTCATCATTTGCCACATTTGCTTTGACCACCAAGCATTTCACGCCTGAAGCTTCAATTTCAGCAGCCGTTTCTTCGGCATCACGTTTATGGCGAACATAATTAACAACAAGATTGATACCGCTTTCGGCAAAACCTTTGGCAATAGCCCGCCCTATCCCACGGGAACTGCCTGTTACAAGCGCGACCTTCCCTTCAAGATTATACATTTGCAGAGACTCCTTTAAGAGAGATTGTCAAAAACCAGATACGTTAAAATCCGCCGAGGAATATAATAAAATTTTATACAAATATTTTCTTAAGCCTATTCGGAAAATTACCTTAAGGATTTTACTAAAAATTGTAAAGGAGCGTAACGGTTTTTCAGATGTATTACTTTTGCCGTATTCCGGGAAAAATCCATAAAAACCTATGGAACTTATGCCCGCAAAGCGTAGCCTGTTATTTTTACTGTAATAAATACCTCTTATTTTTTACAAATCCTGACAAACTTCACAAAATAAGACGCTTCATTCGTTTAGGTTTCACTATACTTCTTAAATATTGCCAGCCAGTTTTTAGCGTAGCAGACCCATATTAAAATAGTGAACCCCGTTGCCGCGCGTTGAAAGCTAATGACAAGAAAAACGCAGAACACCGGACCGATACTGATTTCTCCATCGATGCCCCTTACAACACTACCTGCCGTGGTTTTGTTTGCTGTTGACCAGTATGCTACATGATTAAAACAAAATCATCCATTTACTGCTGTTTTAATCAGTTCACCAAAACCAATGGCTAAGCGACAAAAGAACATATTATTTAACCAAAAAATCAAAGGGTTGCCGGTTCTCACTGCATTAACTATCAGAAGATCCCTTTGCGACTTTCTTAAAAAATGATAGCAATGTCAATGGGCGATCGGTAAAATTATACTAAATGGTACATTCCTTCGGTATTTTCTAATAACCAGGGAAATACCGGGAATCCTGTCTTAAAGGAGGCGTTTATCATGCATTTATGGAATGGAACCCGCCTCAACAGATTATCACTGCAGGCCAAGTTGGTTGTTGCCGGCATGCTGATCCTTTTACTCCCTATTCTCGTTATTGCTTCTGCAACCTTTCTTAACTCATCCCATGTGTTAGAAGAAATTTCAAAACGGCAAATGGTGCAGATTTCCCGCAGCCTATCCGTAATGATTCGGACCGCTCTGGAAAAAGACCTGAAAATTCTTACTCAAATAGCAATTGATCCCCAATTGGTACAAGAACGGCTAGAAGGCAGAAACACGATCAGCAACAAAAAACTTGCTGAACTCTATAAAGTTCTGGGTGTTGATTATGAAGGACTTGCCATTTTTGATCAACATGGAACTATCTGCGCTGATGGCGCGGACAAAAATCGGATAGGCATTTCAATAGCAGATAGAAATTATTTCAAAGCAGCTCAAGAAGGTAAACCCGGCATAGGCGATGTCGTTTTATCAAAGGCAACGCACCTGCCCTGTTTTGGTCTCTGTGCACCGATCATATCGCAAGACGGGAATTTTTTAGGGGGAGTCCTTGGTATCCTCAAGGCGGATTTCCTTATTCGCTATGTCTCGTCCCTTAAATTGGGCGAATCCGGCTATGCCTTCATGCTCGATCAGAAAGGTATGGTCATATCACATCCCAATACAGCTTATATTATGAATTTTGATGTTCTTAAAGCTCCGGAATTCAGGGAATTTGCGGACCTGATGCTCCGAACATCATCAGGAACAGACGAATATACTTACGAAGGGACACACAAAATCGCAGGATTTTCCACAATCGAGCTTACTGGCTGGAAAATAGTGGTTACCCAGAACAAGGCGGAGATTATGGAATTAGCGTATACCAACCGGAATTTCATCCTTCTAATCAGTACAGCTTTCATCGGGCTTACAGTCTTCGCCGTTCTATACTTTTCTCGTACAATCAGTAATCCTGTACAAAAAACCCTTAACACCTTGCAGCAGGCTATCTCACAGGCCACTGAGGCCTTTTTGATTATTGACGCCAACCAGAAAGTCCAGTTTGTTAATCCTGCCATGGCCGCCATTACCGGCCTCCCAGCCTCGGAGCTTATTGGAAAACCGTTTGATTTAAGCGGTTTAGAACAGCTTAATATGAATGAAATTTGGCAAACTGTAGCTGAAAAGAAAAAATGGAGCGGCCGAATTACAAACGAAAAAGAGAAAAGTTCCATGTTCACCATGGAACTCACTATCACCCCAGTCCAGACTTCAAATGGAACAATCTCCGGGTTCCTGGCCATTGGGCGAGATATTACACAGGAACTTGCTATGCAGGATCGCATTCGGCAAAGTGAAAAAATGGAGGCAATAGGTACACTTGCCGGAGGCATTGCCCACGATTTCAACAATATTCTCAGCGCAATTTTCGGTTATACCGAATTAACCCTTAATTCTCTTGCAGACCCTGAAAGATCAAATCGGTATCTGACGGAAATTATAAATGCAACCAAACGGGCGCGTGATCTGGTTAATCATATACTGACATTCAGCAGAGGAAGCGATCTAGGGCGGAAACCAATGATTCCCAAGTATGTTATTAGGGAAGCCCTCAAACTGCTTCGCGCCTCTCTTCCAGCCACTATCAGGATTCACACGGATATAAAAAGTTCCGCGCCTATACTTGGCGAACCGACGCAGGTCCATCAAATGATCATGAATCTGTGTACCAATGCAGCATATGCCATGAAGAGCGATGGAGGAGTCATTAAGGTAAGCCTTGATGAAGTCACGGTAGATCAGGATGCGACCCTCGCTCGTGCGTTCGTAAGCACTGACAGTTTTCTCCGTCTGAAAATATCTGATTCCGGCTGTGGCATTGCCGCTGAAGCAATGAATCGCATCTATGATCCCTTTTTCACGACCAAACCCCTTGGAGAAGGAACCGGCCTTGGACTATCAGTAGTTCACGGTATTGTAAAAAGCTTGAATGGGATAATCACTGTCTCCAGCAAGACTGGCGAGGGCACTCTTTTTACGATCTATCTTCCGGTCATAAAAATGGCTGTTCAAACCGATCGGGATGATTCACAACAAAAACTCCCACGTGGGTCGGCTCGTGTCATGCTGGTGGATGACGAAAAGCCACTTGTCCAATCAGGCAAGGAAAGGCTTGAAGGGCTAGGGTACAGGGTAGAGGGGTTCACCCTTCCCCAAGAAGCATTGGAGACATTTTTAGCAGATCCAGCTGCATTTGATGTAATTATCACTGATTTTACCATGCCCAGCATGACCGGCTATGAACTCATAAAAAGAGTTCGGACTGTTAGAAAAGATATACCTGTGATACTCTGTTCAGGATACTTTCTGATGGAAGAAAAGATAAGAGAATTAGACAGTGCGATTGAATTTGTTAAAAAACCGGTCACTACCCAAGAAATTGCTCGTGTCCTTTATCGCCTTCTGCGCGATGATCAAAAAACATGAAATGGAACTGTATCAAGATTAAGATGTATCTTTTCTGACCATTTATGCCCAAATCGGCTCTTTGAAAAAATAGTACGTATTATCGGGAATCACCGTTTTTTATGCTTATACCTGAATAAGCAGCGACATCATTCACACTTATGGACCTTTTACCTTTACACATGCGTGTTTTTTAAATTCTTCCGACTAATCACCGGTGCACCCCTGTCAGAAAGAACATCTTGGAAATCAGACAATAAATATTTCAGACTTGAAAAATTTCGATTAGTCATAATAGTACATTCCAAGGTTAAAACAACTTGAGAGAGACCAAACACAACAACCGGAAAATTCACCACCTACCCTTTCGGAGCTATATGATGAAACGACTATTATTTGCCTTGTTATTTTTTGTCTTGCTTTGGCCAGTTCAAGTGCTGGCGAAGGAGTGGAGACTCGATACCACTCATAGTAATTTTTTCTTTGATATCAAGCATATTTACGCTACGGTGAGAGGTAAATTTGACAATTTTGCTGGAACCGTTGTTTTTATTCCCGACAAACCAGAGTTAAGCCGATTTGATTTCACCATCAAGGCAAACTCGGTCAACACCAACGTAGAACAACGAGACGCCCATCTCCAGTCTGCTGATTTTTTTAACGTGGAGAAATATCCGTTCATTACATTCAAATCAACGAAAGTTTCACATACCGCGGGGAACAATTACATTGTCGAAGGAATATTGACCATTAAGGATGTCAGCAAAAAAGTAGTGCTCCCGTTCATTTACCATGGGCAGAGAGAGAACCCGTTGAATACTGCCGAGATCGTCGCGGGCCTTGACTCAAATCTGGTGATAGACAGGCTGATGTACCATGTAGGAGATGGGAAGTACTATAAAATGGGAGCAGTGGGAAAAGACGTGAATATTCTGATTACGCTTGAACTTTTACAAGACAAATAAAATATTTCCACCGAGAACAGGAGGGGCGGTTTCCCCTTACAGGAAAAACCGCCCGAAAACTTTAGCATGTCCATCTGTCATTTTTACCACAAAACATTATTCCGTAACCCGCTAAAAAATAATAATGGAATAAAATTTTCCCAAAAAAACAGATTCATATTGTTAAAGAGAAAGAACTCTTCTAATTTATCCCATTAAAAATCCCTGCAATTCACCCGGCCTCATGAAGACAATAGCATACCCAGCCGCTTCATAACACTCCGAAAAACCTGTAGAGGCCTGAAAGGTATCGGCTTTAACTCTGTTGGCAAAATAAATCCATCTGCCGGAATTTCCCACGGATGAAGCAATGGGAAGACGAGCTCATCAGAAATTGCCCCTGCGAGTTGTCGTCTGTGAGTCTCCCGCCATATCATACTTTGTCCCGGATGAATCCCAAGCATAAGCAAAAAAGCGGTATCCAGGGCAACAGGATTGATCGAGCCCGCAACAACCTCTAATGGAAACGGATCCCCCTTTATAGGACCCTTTTTATGCATGGCTGTTATGCCATCCATAAAACTTACTCCTGCAGGAAGCACGGCCAGTAGATCAACCAGCATTCGGCAAAAAATTTCTTCCTTTTCTCCCAGGCGCTGGTGCAACAGGGCTTTCCCCAACCCCTTCACCGTTCCAAAATAATTCTTTATTGCCAAGGACAAAAGAGTCTGTGAATGAGCTTTTACCTTTGGAAGATTAATAAGGAAATCACAATCAAGCGCCTCGGCAGCAACAGTTATCTGTTCACCGCAGGCAAGCCGTACCTTTCTGCCCGTGCCAAAATGAATTAACGCAACTGGAAGTTTCCGCAACGATTCGCCAATACCACAGACACGCATCACCGCTGGAGCTCGGCCAAAGGCGGGTGAATCACCGACTACTACCCGAGCACCACAATCAAGAAACCATTCAACCACTGCGGCAACAAATTCCGGATGGGTGCACGCGAGCCCATTATGCCCATGTCCAGCCACCAGATTCGGTTTGACAACCACTTTACATCCGGCAGAAACCTGGAATCCCAGCGTTTCGGAAATAACGGCAACATGCTGCTTTATGCTCTTTCGATCATAAGCAGGACACCTGAGAATACTCACCTTCTTCGCTGAAATTTCCATTGGCTTGATATCTAAAAAACAGGGACGGGGCTTTGTGTCTCAGCAGCAAAAAAACGAAAAAGGCCGATTCTGGGGGGGCAGAATCAGCCTTTTTCTGGAGAAAGGAGATAAGAGTTGTTATCTTGAGAAGTAGTTAAAGCAACTGGCGTGCCAAACAAAGAAATAAAAAAATTTCGCTTCCAACCCCCTATAAAATAGGGGAAAAAGATATTTTCGCGTAAAGCTAAAATCAATAAAGCTAAAATCAATCCACAAAAATACAATTTTTTATACTCTATCTACCCTTTCGTCAAAGAAATGTTTTTACACAACAATATCAATATATTATATGGTGGCCAAATTTTTGTACTCTACTTTTACGAAATTCTGGCGCGTTGTGCCTTTTTACCGCCAGTTTCTGCATTATTGGCGAGGTAAAGTACAATTTTTTTAATTTCCTTTCGCCCAGTTAAGCAATCCCCCGGCCAAAAGGATTTGGCGATGGCGATCAGAAACATCAAGAATCGCTCTCACCGCCTGCCCGCCGATCTCCAAGATAAGAGTATCGGCTCCGCTTGCGATGGCGGAACGCAGGTTAGGGATAACAACCTTGACTCCCTGCTCAATTCGATCATAATCGGCAGGGTCAGCAAAGGTAAGCGGCAAGATGCCGAAATTGATCAGATTGGCCTTGTGAATACGTGCAAAACTTTTTACCAG
>QKJV01000156.1 GCA_003249165.1 Desulfobulbaceae bacterium
GGCCACCATGTTCGGATCTTGCTCGATTTTTTTTGCTATGTCAGGGAGTGATGCCTCTGAATCATGCGCCATGGTTAAGACATCAAGAGCAATATCCGGGCGGGGGATCAAGTTTTCCACATCCGCGATGAATCTGTTTTCAATGTTCATGCCGTAAAAGAATTCCTTTAATTTTTTTTAATATCATTGCGGTAATTGAAAAGCCGGCTTCAGGCGAGAATATTCTTGTTCTATTTGGGGTGGTTTTTTCTGATGATCTCATTGGTGAGGACATCGATGATTGTCTCACTCTCCGGGGAGTAATCAGGAACGATATCTCTTTTATAGTAATCAAAAGGTTCTGCGAGCTTGGAGTGTGTGACAGTGGTCGCCTTTTGCGGTGCAGTGAAATCTTCTCGCTGTAAAGCTGTTGACAGGATTGCGATAGCCTGGCTGATGTCGGAGGCAAGTTTGGGGTCGATATCGAATACTGTTGCATTTGCTCTGCATAGAACATCAAGGCAAGTGATGAAAATTTCGGCCGGTTCTGACTGGTTGGTGTTATTTTGCATGCTGTACCTCCTGCAAAGACGCCTGTCTCACTGCTTTTGACGTGTGCCGTTGTTTGAAAGCAAAATATACGCCATATGTGGCATTGAGCCGACCGCACCGAGTCAGAGAAGGATGTTGAATGCTTTGTTCTTTTTATTTCAATATGTTATCTCATAGTAAAAAAATACAGTAAAATGCCCCGCGGAAAATTCACAGCAGAAAAGTAAAATAATTTAACTGTTTCTAAAGAGGTCGCTCGCTGTGTTTTATTTTTTGGTTCATTATCGTCCATTTTTTCATCACTATGATATTTTTTTGGGAACCCAACCGATATGGAAATTTTTTTGACTTGATTTGCTGGGACGCTCAACATGTGAAAGCCGAATTGACCTGATCTTTTTTGTCCTGCAGCGGCAAAAAAGCGGGTTTATGAAAGAAAAATCAGTCTTGATCCGGCGGTTTTCGTCTTGACAGGTAATGGTATTCTGCCTAGTTCTTTTATCGAATCAAATGTTATTTTAAAACATTCGCGGATTTTTTTATTGCATTAATCAATTTAACTCTGTCTCGGTCTAAATCTTATTCTCAAATTCCTTTGCTCATTTTTCCCTGAGCATTTGTTATTGGCTAAAGTGAAAATGATTAATACCAGGGGTCTTTTTATTTTTGCGTTATCACTCGGGTAAAGGGGATTATGCGTTATTGTAAAATCAAGGGGGAGACGATCAAAAAACAAGTTTGATTATTTGCTCACCCGGTGTTCCCAAAACCGAAAATGTTTGAAAATAACCTGTTGAGGGTAGTATTAAATTTTTCAGCCATGGTTTAAAATGAAAATCATAAGAAATGATTGTAATATTTTATCAAATAAATTGACTCTTTTGTCTGGTACGCAAAGGGAGAAATTGATGATAGGGAAAAATATTGACTTCCGCCCTAAGCCAACTTAAAGTTCCCGCGACTAGAGAAAATGTGAGAGTGCCTGGTCCGGAACCGGAGGTCGGGTTTGTTCCCGGGGTATTTTTTGCTTTTTACTTGCAAACCTTCATCAATTAAATAAAAATATAGTTATATTAAAGGATTAATTATTTTTTTTGACATAGAAGTTTGCGTTACAATTTTGGGCGTGAACTGTAATATTGCAAAAATGCAGTAACCTGCTCTCTCTTTCTTTTGTTTTATTGGGCGGCATACCGTAATGACCTGTAGTAATTGGTTTTGATTGTCCTTTATCATAAAAAATGACGATCCACCCTCTACCGGGGAGAATATGAGATTGCCCGACCGATTCACCAAGTTGCTCAGGCAGAAGGAAGTACATCTCACTCTTTTCGGGATTTGCTTTGTTCTGCTGAACTGGCCGATTATTGATGCGTATTGTGCGGGTGATGTTCTTACTGCGCTGGCCCATATTTTCATTGTTTGGGGTATTGTCATTGTTTTTCTGTTTTTTGTCAGTATGAACTGTACTGACTCCCCGCCTGATGACCTGAACCGGCACCGGAAGGGTGATTGATGCTTGACCCGAGAATCGTCATCACTGTTTTCTGCCTGTATATGGGATTTCTTTTTTTGGTAGCCCGTTGGGTGGAAAAGCGATCTAGTGCCGGAAAAAGCCCCACCCGCCATCCTTTGTTTTATGCCCTCTCTCTCGCAGTGTATTGCACTGCCTGGACCTATTATGGCAGCGTTGGCATGGCAGCAACATCCGGATTACTCTTCCTCCCCATTTACCTTGGCCCGTCTGTTTCAATATTGATGTGGTGGACCGTTCTCCGTAAACTCGTACGGTTGAAGAATCGTTATCGTATTACAAGTATTGCTGACTTCATATCAGTTCGTTATCACAAGTCCCAGCCGCTGGCTATTCTTGTAACCGTCATGGCATTGCTTGGGAGTATGCCATATATAGCGTTGCAGCTTAAAGCAGTGACAAGCACCTTCACGTTGATTACCAGTCTCCCTTCCTCGGGTGTAGCTACCGGACCTCTCCTGACCCAGTGGGTAGAGGGGCATGTTGGCCTCGTGGTGATGCTGTTCATGATTTTTTTTACCATAGTGCTTGGAGTGCGCCGCCTTGATCCGACCGAGCGTCACGAAGGGATGGTGGCCGCGCTGGCTGTGGAATGTGTTGTTAAACTCGTGGCTTTTCTCGTTGTCGGGATTTTCGTGACTTATTTCATGTACGACGGTTTCCTGGATATTCATGAAAAACTGATGACAGGGCCGGTGGCATACGGCCTCCAACGTTCGTTCCTTGGCCAGGACGGTGCGACGTATATAAAATGGTCTACCTATTTTATTCTCGCCATGGCTGCCATACTGTTTTTGCCTCGTCAATTTCATGTGGCTGTCATCGAAAATGGTGACGAAAGTCATATCAAAACGGCGATGTGGGTGTTTCCTCTTTATCTGCTGCTTATTAACATATTTGTTGTGCCCATTGCCGTTGCCGGATTGCTGAAAGGATACCCTGTAGCCGATGCAGATAATTTTGTTTTGTTGCTTCCGCTAGATCACGGCAAGGCGTGGCTTTCTCTGCTTGTGTTTATTGGTGGATTTTCAGCCGCTGCTGGAATGATCATGATCAGTTCCGTGACCCTTGCAACCATGCTGACCAACCATATTCTGCTGCCGCTGGTAAGTTGCGTTTCGTGTTTGGAGTTTCTCAAGCGCCATTTGCTCCGCTGTCGCTGGGCTGCCGTAACATTGGTGATTGCCACGGGATATTGGTTCGAATACAGCATCGGCGAATCATATATGCTGGTCAACATCGGGCTCATGGCTTTTGCCTCAGCTCTGCAGTTTGCACCTCTTATTCTGGGGGGAATTTTCTGGCGGCGGGGGAATGAGGTTGGCGCTGCCTGGGGACTCTCGGCGGGTTTTATCATCTGGTTTTATACTCTGCTTCTTCCATCGTTTGTCAAAAGTGGTTGGATTTCTTCGACAATTCTAACACAAGGCCCTTGGCGGGTGGAGACGCTCAGGCCGGAGGCCCTGTTTGGTCTATCTTTGGGCGATCCGCTCAGTCATACGGTATTCTGGAGTCTTTTCCTGAATGTTTCCCTGTATGTGTTGGGGTCTCTCTGCTGCGGACGACCGGATGTGGAAGAAAGTACTGCCCAGGAATTTACCGGTTTACCTGAGACTGAATGCAGGCTCTGTAATGCTCAGGAGCGGGAAGCATTTATTGATCTCTCTGAAAAGGAAGCGGATATTTTGCGTGTTTTTCTGCAGTATTTCCCCGAGAAAGAGGCACTCCCCTTACTGGACCGCTGTAAAGATCGTGTTGGAATAAATAAGCAAACACACATATCCATTGTCGATCTGGTGAATCTGCAAAGTGAAGTGGAGAAAACTCTTGCCGGCGCAATAGGTG
>QKJV01000258.1 GCA_003249165.1 Desulfobulbaceae bacterium
CCAAGCAAGGCGCGTCGCCGGTCATCCTGACCGCCACGGATTCGGTTTCCAAATCAAAGATGTAATTGATGTGGAAACGGTATAGCAACAACAGGAGGTAACCATGTCCTTACCCAGAAAAACCTTATTCGCCGAGGGATGGGTCGATTACTACTGCCAGCACATTACCCCCGTCGAAGCGCAGCTCATGAAACACTTCTGCGGCCTGCAGCGTTTTTGCTGGCTGACGGCATTCTTCAAATTCATGAGCCGTCTCGGTGACGGTTACGTCTGGGGCGCTCTGGCCCTGGGGCTGCTGGCCACGGACCTGCACGCCTACCAATGGGTGGTCGCCGCCATGGCCGTGGCCATTGCCGTCGCCGTAACCGTCTTCATGACGGTCAAGAAACTGGTGGGTCGGCCCCGCCCCTTCGAAACCTGGGACAGTCTCACCTGCGCCATGCTCCCGCCCGATCAATTCTCCTTCCCGTCGGGACATACCATGACTTCCTTTGCCGTTTTCGGTGTGTTGTGCGTGATGATCGCCGGATCCTGGATAATGTTGCTGCCGATAGTAATCCTTATCGGTTTGTCCCGTATTTACCTCGGGCTGCATTACCCGACCGATGTGCTCATCGGTGCGCTGCTCGGCACCGTCATCGGCCTGCTGGTCGGGCGCTATTTTGTTGATTTGGTGTAATTGATCAAGCCCAGGAAGCCGGTCTGCTGCAATCAAAGATTGGTTTGACCGTACGTCCGTTCCGTCAAGGAATTGGGCGTTTTTATTTTTTGTGGGGGGGGGGCGCCTCTCGCCCGTTCGCTTCGCTCACTCGAGCACGCCGAGATCGCGGAGAAAAAGCAGACAGGTTGTCATTCCCGCGCAGGCGGAAATCCAGAGGTTTTGGGGAAAATGATGCATGGGAGATAAACCGTTCGTGGTGAGATTGTCGAACCACGAATAGATAGCGGATAGGGTGCATGCCATGCACCATTTTGAATCGACGGGGATAGTTCGTAAAACGCACACTACGGTCTGGACCCCCGCCTTTGCGGGGGTGACGGCGTTGTTGACCATGTCATTCCTGCGTAGGCGGGAATCCAGAGCAAGAATCAAATCCCATCGGGAGGATCCAACATAGTCCGGTATTTCAATGCTTGGATTGTTATTAATCCAAGTCACAGGCGAGACGAAATCCATAGAGGTTATAAATGTTACGATTCAAGGCGGGAAAGCATTGATCTGGAATGTACAAACGCCGATTAGCGGAACGTGCACTGTCCGCTCCATAGTCACAGGCCCCACCACGTAGCACCCGCGGTTCGCAATTTCCGCTATTGCTTTGAGAGACGGAACCGTCACGCCGTTCTGCCTCATCCCCTTCCTTGTCCCGGCAATCATCTATCCATTCCCAGACATTCCCACTCATATCATATAGACCAAAAGCGTTAGGTTTTTTCATTCCAACAGGATGGGTTCTTTTCCCGCTATTCTGATCGAACCAAGCATAATTCCCTAATTCGGTTTCAATAGAAGTTCCGGCCCATTTTTCTTTCTTTTCTCCACAAGACGCTGCGTATTCCCACTCGGCTTCCGATGGAAGACGGTAATGTCTTTTGGTTTGCTCATAGCTTTTAGCCTCGTCCCAAGAAACGTCAATTACCGGTTGTTTCTCGCCCTCCCAAGAATTATTATTGGGAACCCTTTTGTTCATATTTTTGGCAAATATGTCATATTGCTCAAAGGTAATTAGATATCGACTCAGAGCGAAAGGTTTATCAAAGTTAACGACATGGGCCGGTTTCTCACGTTCCAAACCATTCCCCCAGGTGTCCCCCATATGAAACCGCCCTGCAGGAATAATTATCATTTCCGGCCCCTGCGAGCCGTCTTTCAACTGGTCCCGGAAGTTGTTTACGGATAAATCTTCCCTTTCGTGAGTTTGCGTTGCGGGAAGTCCGGTAATTTTAGAAATGTCTTCGGCCAGATTGCAAAATTCCTGATTGTCTGTCGACCCATCCCAATTGATTAATTGATGTGTTTTTATTTTTGCAAATCTGCAAGGAAGTTTAACTTCTTCAATAATCACTGATATCAGTTTGTCATGATCAAAAGCATAAGCCGCATCATCTTTAACAAAACATGATTTCACTGACCTTGAGGACCAAAGTGCTATGATGCATTCCGCTGTCTCACGAGCGATTTCATAATCAAGTTCATTCTTTTGATAAATTGGCGGCCAGCGAACAAGCCATCCTAACTGTTCTAATGCAGTTGCAAGCGTTCTGGCGTTGTCTTGTTCTTCTCGTTTATAACTAATAAAGATGTCGCTCATTTTGTCTTATGATTTGGATCTTATGGTTTTAATTAATTGATATAAAAGGCTGTTAGATAAACATTAGTAAGTTAAGCAACAGATTATTTAACTTTAACAAGTCGAAATCCAACTCGAGGATTTCCTCGGTTTGTTAAATAAGTGCGGTAGCAATAGGTTGAACTTGAACATAATTCCCCATCATCCCAAGAACCGCCACGAATCCGCACCCTAATAGGTTTGTTGCCCGGCGGAATAGGATCATCCCCTTTCCTTTGACACCATTCCCAAACATTACCGCACATATCCAGAGGCCCATCGGGCCATGTCCCATTTGGGTACATTCCGACTGCTACTGTACCACCCAAGCCGGCTTTAAAGTTATTACAGTTGGACTCATTCCATGCTGCTCCCCATGGGTATTCATTTTCCGGATTGCCATTGGTGGCGGCTTGCTGCCACTCCCATTCCGTGGGCAGACGAATTTCTCTCCAATCTCCCATGATGCCCCAATCACGATATTCTTTTGTTAACCAGCGACAAAAGGCCACCGCTTCATACCAGGAAACGTTTTCACATGGACAATTTGTTTTTTGTGGGGGTAGCTTTTTCTTTTGGTATTTCTTTTGGTATATGTCAATTTTTTTCAAGCCTTCCCACCATAAGGCATTGGTATAGCCATCTGCTTTAATAAACTCTTGAAACTGTCCATGCGTGACCGGATAACGGGCAATTTGAAAATCAGCAATGTTGCGGGCGCATTCCTCCTCATCCAATGTTATCTGTCCGCCGCCAATTCCAATCCAATCGATAACAAATGGCAGGTCGTCTGACGCCAGACGAACACCCCCTCTTTTCTCTCCCAATTCCGCCAAGCGTGTTCCAATCTCTGACCGTTCTTCGTGAGAAAGGGCTTCCTTTTTTAATGATTCGACCAATTTTTCTTGGGGCTCTGCATATTGTCGAATAGAAGATAATATACCGCCAGGTTTTAAGTCTTCTATTGCTTTTTGTAATTCTTTTAATATATCGGTAGTCCAAAGATATTTTAGCGCATAACCAGAGTTTTCCCAGTCCCTTGCTTGATGTTCCGCTTTTCGTAGCATTATCAAAGCGCCTTGGTTGTCTTTGATCCAATTACAAAGTGTTGGCCATGCCTCAAAGAGTATTTCATGAGAAAAGGAAAGAGTGCTTTTTTCGTCTTTCCCACCGGTAGAAAGAATTCGCTTTTCGACTAAATAATCGGCAAGTGTTTGTAGATCAGAGTTTAAGCCTGTTTTTAAAAAGAATCGACGGCTAGGTTTTCCTTCAGGATTTACAATTAGAAGAGCTTTGAAAAGACATTTCAGTTGCTCTAATTTGGGATCTTTTAATTTAGGATTTTCACGTTCTTTTATCAATTCTTGCTCTGTTTTTTCAATATGAGTCTTGATGGCTCCTTGGACTCCGTTGAACTCATCGTAAGCCCTCTCGGTGAGTGAGTTCCCTTCACGTTTGTCGAACAAGTGTTCCAATGCAAAAGCCAGAAGGGGAAGATTCCCTGGTTTGTTGCCGACATCCTGAATAATTCGGTCAATCAGGGGCGCTTCAATGGTCAACCCAGCACAACGGGCGGGGTTTTCGATGGCCGCGGCCAGAACGCGTGGCGGCATCCCCCCGAGAGGATAGTTCGCGTCCCTTCTTTTGATTATCTCAAGAGTTTTGGGATTTTTATAAAAATCAGGCAAAAAATCACTGCGGAGAGTGGCGATTACCCGCAAAGAAATTTTACGCACTGCATGATCCAGCGAGGAGAGGAATGTGTAGGTACTTTCCTGGTTTTCAGTTTTTCCACGGAGCTTAAAAAGTTCTTCCGTCTGGTCGAGGAAGAGCACCAGTTCATCGGCGTCCATGCCATCCTTAACTATTGCCTGGACTTCCCGGGCGAATTCTTTGGGTCCGGCACGCAGGTTTTTATCTACGTCATCAGGGTTCCTTCCCGCTTGTATGGCGAATGATTGAAGGTGATCCGCAAGGGACTTGAAAGGATCGGTGCCTTGAGTTGGCCTCATGCGTAGGCACAGATACCTTTTACCATCGGGCAAGCCGGCCTTTTCTAATTGCGGCAAAATTCCCGCATCTACGAAAGAAGATTTACCTGTCCCGGAGTCGCCGCTGATGATGATGAATCGGCCATCGGGAGAGTAGAGACGATCAAGAACTTCATCAACTTCAGTTTCGCGGCCGAAAAACACGGAAGCGAATTTTCGATTAAAATGTAACAGACCTGGGAAAGGGGAGCCGTTTTTCTCAATGTCCCAAGTGATGTCGGGCTCTGACTTAGAAGATTCTGGTGAAAGCTTTAACTCGTCTAGTTTTTTCGTTACGGCGGCTTGCACCAAACTGGCAAGTTCATCAGGCCGTTTGAAAAAGCTTGCCAAACATTCTGTATCTAACTCGTCCCGTAATTTTTTGATGCGATCTCCATTTTCTGCTACGCCGGTCCAGGGATCATCAAACTTACGGGAGATAAGGGCATCCCAGTCAGCCATAAAGATCAAGCATGGTTTCCCCAGTTTTTGGGCGTGTCGGAACTCCAACTCGGTAATGGAAAGCCCATCAGGATTGTTGTGCCCCGCCGGTGGAATGTCCCCATATCGAAAAGCAAAGAGGCCCACATAAAGGTCCGACTTCCCGACATCGGCCAGACATTGGTCCACGGGCCGTTGGTCCGTAGCGACGTAATCCTCCATGGCGATGACTTGATAGCCGGATTTGCGCAAGGCATCGAAGACGGTTCGGCGATGTTTTTCGAGGTCTTCGTAGGTGGAAGAAAGATAGATGGTTACCATATGATTTCTTTGCCAAAAAACATGAGCGGTGTTTCTATTGATCATTTCTAAACGACAACTGACCCAAAGTGTCCTTTGTTGTCGGGACAAAAAAGCCACGCGGCCCGTCATTTTGGGCGCATGGCTTTGGTGTATTGTCGTAGCAAATCATGGCTGGTGTTTCCCTCTTTGGCATTTCATAAAATCTTTCAAATTAAATAAGACTAAATCCATTTGATGTCAATGGATTTGC
>QKJV01000346.1 GCA_003249165.1 Desulfobulbaceae bacterium
CTACAAGGACAGTGCAGGCGCCGCAGAGAGATTCACCACAACCGAATTTTGTTCCGGTAAGGCCGAGTTTCTCCCGGATGACCCATAGGAGTGGTTCGTCCGGACTGGCGTCGACTTGAATGCTTTTACCGTTGACATCAAGGGTGATCATAGAGCCTCCTTTTGCCGCAGAAAGCAGCATCGGTGTTTGGTGTATCGATGGGAATAGAAAGGCGTAAAAGCGCAAAACAACGAAAAACCGAAAACCCTGCTTTGATGGTATTGAGCAGTTATACCTTCCGTTTTGATTCAGCCAGAGAGTTGCTGTTTAGTGGAGACATCAATTTTTAAACTAGCCTATCGAACGATGTCTGTCAATTATCATTTAATTCCGCGGAGTTAGTTATTTATTAAGGAGCGTTACGTAATAATTCTCACGGCAAGACTTCCGCCAACGAGACAGTCTGAGCGAATTTGCATTGCCGATATCTTTGCTCCACCTTGCTCTAAAGTGCGTGGTTCTTACGGCGAAGAAAAGTAGTTGATCTGCTGCTTTACAGCCTCAACATGCATCGTTTCATGCTTCAGGGGGGCACCATTCTATCACACCCGACAGTCAATTACCTACATATTGATTTCAGCGGGAAAATCCTCAGGTCTGAACCAGAGATCGTTGACAAATTCGGCGTCGGTGAACTTCTCAAGGGAACGGCGCATATATTTCCCCTCTGCCGTTGCAGCCCTGTCCCTTCAAAAATCCTTCCTTTATCGCTGGTGATACGCCCTATCGCTTTCAATTCCACGTCATAAGGAACCGGCCGTTTGTATTTCACATTCAACTCGACAGTCACGCCGAAGGTAGTCCCTCCATATTGACACATAATCGCGCGGCCGATGGTTTCATCAAGGATCGCCGCGATGATGCCGCCATGGGTAATCCGCGGGTAACTCTGGTGACACTGACGCGGGGTAAAGAGCGCGATCACCTCGTTTTCCTCAGTTTCGAAAAAGCGGCTTTTGAGGCCAAAGTCGTTTTCAACGCCGCAAACCATGCAGTCACGGGAGATGTGTTGGTTTCCTTTAATTTTGTAGTTCATCGTTAAACTTCCAATAAAATGAGATAATTCTTCAGTTTTGTATTCAAAATAACACGATTGCCAATCATTGGCCTATAGTAACGGAACACCCAAAAGTGAAAGTATCTGGAGTTAAGCACAAGGCACCGTTTGCGTCAACTGATGCTTAATTGCCCTTTTTTAGACTTACCGGGCTTCCACTGATATTTTTTCTGCCGGAATCTCCTCCCCTCTTTGTATCAGAGCAAGCCCTTCGGTTCAATTTCCGGTAAAGCAGTTGAATTACCCTAATGTTTTGACTATACTTTTCTTTTATCAATCCAGTGAAAAATTTTTCATAAAGGAACATCTGTTCCATACATACACATTCTTGAGCAACCGCCCATGCAGCAGGACAGATCATTTATACGGCAATGTATTTTTAATGCACTCGACGGTGTACAGGATGGTCTCTCCCGCTATTCAGGTCCCAGCAGGGTAGCGCTTCTTTACGCAATGAAGCCGGATGATCCGATCCATGTCGTTGATCCGCAGAATCTCCTGCAAGGCCATGAGCCGAAATTAAAGGAACTCTTCCTTGCTTCGGATGACTGGCGGCATGGTCCGGCCAATCCTTCCCGGATAGATGGCTTCAAACAGTTTCATCCGGTAAAAAATCTCGACCTGACCGGCCTTATTTCCTTCGGTGCCCGCTCAAGTATTATTTTTTACCAGATGTGGTTTACCGAACATCACCCTGATATGTGTTCCATTGGCCCCACCGAGTGCTGGCTTGAACATGCCGCCTGGCTCCTTGCCCACGATCTAGGCACCGACAGCGATCTCTACACCCGGACAACAGGCTACGTCCTGCGTGGATACTCCACTCATGCCGTACGGGATTACATGGTGGACGAGATGAATGTCTTTCTCGGCTGGGACACGCATATTCGGGTTTACCCCATACTCGATGCGGTACTGGGCATCTCCGACACCAAAGAAGAAGGAGCCTGGCCTCAGGGCGAACTGGCTTTCGTCGAGCCCCACGCCGCAGATAAGATGGAGTTCATGATTCAGTTGCCCCAAGAAGGCCGGCCGCAACTGAATAACCTCAAACATGTCCGTAAAATCCTCCAGGCGGTAGAAAACTCCGATCGCCGCCTGATTTCCAATGGTCGACACATCGTCGGAATCACCAACGCCGAGCTGCCTGCGTTTAACATCGTTGCTGATTTTCGCAGAGGCTACGGTTTTCTCAGCTTAAACGGCATCCCTGTCTGCAGTTTTTTCAACGGCAGCTTCCACTCGACCACCCATAAAGCCAAACTGGTACAACTGGAGGAATTACTGCTGGAAACCTCGCTGGAACAGGCATCCACCCATCAACTTTTCCAGATCCTTGCCGCACTTGTCCACAGCGCCGAGACGGAAAAACACGGTTGTACTCTTGTGCTTGACCTTACCCAGGAACCCACTGAAATTTCCGGCCAGCGGCTCGAACGGCCGCTTGACCTACGGCATCCTCCCTTCCTCGAACTGGCAAAATCGCTGGCCAAGGTTGACGGTGCCCTGCATATCGGCATGGATATGCATCTTCACTCCTTTGCCTGCCTGCTGGACGGCCGCACCATGCCGGGAGAAGACAGGTCCCGCGGGGCTCGTTATAACTCAGCCCTGCGGTTCACCACGGAACATCCACAGATTGTCGTTATCGTTGTCTCTTCTGACAGACCGGTATCCATTATCAAGGAAGGAATCGAAGTCAGTGCCCAGTGTCAGTTGAAACCCATGGCACGCTGCTTTGCCTCTCCGCCGACCCTTAGCGCATGGATCGACGGTAAATTGGAATAGTCCGCCAATGCTTTCCCTCTCTGAGGAGTTGAAAAAGCTTGTGTTGCGGACATCCCATGGTATGGTATAACCAAATGAAATAACATAATCTTTTGTATTGCCCTCGCTGTATCCCTCATGTTCTGCCAACCTCTACCGATTCAGGAGAGTGATGCATGAAACCGCTCATCGACACCCAGGAGTTCTTCTCTTTATCCTCTTTCCTCAACTATCAACTTGCCGGCGAACCAACCAACTGGAGGGGGATACTGAAGATCATCCGGGGCACTCATCCCGAGCCTGACCCTGTTTCAGAAGACTTCCTCATGGAGGCGTTGAGTTTCCTCGGCGAGGCATACGGCAATCAAAAGCGATGGCTTGGGCCGCTTGCCATTCTCCATCCCATTCGCGCCTCAGCCCTGCTTGCCAGGGCGGATGAAAACCCATCAACGCTCAATCTTCTCACCGTCCTGCTGCATGACAAGGAAGAAGACCTTACTCAGGACAGATACAATCCGGAGACATGGCGTAAACTGGATGCCCGCTACCACCAATTACTGGACAAAATTGATTCCAAGGCAAACTGGTTCCTCAATGAACGCATCGCCTACCTTGCCAAACCGAAAGGGCAGAAATATTACGAATACCTGGGTCGCCTGCTGCGACAGGCACGCGTCACACCGGAGCTTGCCGTCATCAAACTCGCGGACCGCCTGGACAACACCCTCGATCTCCGTATTGACCTGCAGGATTTCTCGGAGCGCACCCCTGCCTTTCAGGTTATTTTTGATATTCTCTTTGTCAACTCCTACCAGGGGCTTCACCCTAATGAACCACGACCGGCCGTCGGCAAAATCAACAGCGCCATGCGTCTCTTTCAGCTGTATAAAAACGTGGTTTTTCTTTCCATGCTGCGAAGTGAAAAACTCCCGTTGTCGAAAACCGCACAAAAACTGTTCTATTCTCTCGCCGTGGCCAGTGTCAGGGAGTCCCAGCTCATCATGCTGCACATCTTCGCCTACCATGTGAAATCCCCGGCGGAACAGCGGGCCCTGCTGCTTGAAGCGATGGAATATTCCCAAAACGGCGGCTGTGATATGATCAGGGAGGATGGACCGTCCATTCTCGACGGCTTTTTCCGAAGACATTTTGTTTACGACAACAAGGAAATGAAGAAAAAAGGGCTGGATGATCTGTATCAGAATAAAAGGCTGATGGCCCTCGCGGCGGTTACCCTCCTGATAGTCTTCGCCAATTTCCTCAACAGCGAGGAATTCACGGTCAAAGGTATTTCAGCGGCAGGAATAATTCCCCAGGATCGGACCGTCTAAAAGAGAGGGCCTTTTTGAGAAGCGTATCCTGTCCAGACAACCTGTATGGCTGCCTGGACATACTCATTTAGAACAGGGGCGCCGGCTCGAATCGTCCCCGATCAACAGGTAAGATGGAAACCGGCGGCCACCTTTTTGCCGGCAGCGGTCAACTGATTAAATGTTGCCGCAGCCTGTTCGGAAGGTTCCGCAATCAACTCAATTCCCCGGTTAGCCAGTTCCGCCGCCAGTTCCGGTT
>QKJV01000176.1 GCA_003249165.1 Desulfobulbaceae bacterium
AACATTTGGAAGCCTCCCCCAAAAACTGCCCTGTCCCATCCAGCAAGTAATTTATGTTGCTTTGCATGGGTTGCAGGATAGAGAAGCGATGCATCCACACAACCCATCATCAGCTCAGGAAAACAACGTGCCGTCCCATAGAACGGCCGCACAACCGGACAACGGTCAAAAGCAGTTCGTTGCCCCCCGTAAAAAAATTCGAGTAACAACCACACAGAGCGAGACGGTATCAAAAATGCCGGAAACTCCACCAAAAGAAACTCCTCTTGGCTCCATCTCCTCTCTTGCATCAGCCCAGATTGAGCCAGCTCCCGCATCCGCTCTTCCGCTGCCGGCAACGGCTGATTCAGGCATTGAGTCAACAGCAACTGAAGCAAGCCCTTTGTACCGTAAAAATCCACCGCCAGACTATCCTTTTCTGGCAAGACAGCGCGGATTGGAAGGGACGGTCATACTTGATGTACTCGTCAGCAAAGTCGGCACCGCCAATCAGATTCGCGTCGCCACGACAAGTGGATATGAATTGCTGGACCAGGCGGCCGTAACCGCTGTCGGAAATTGGGTGTTTCAACCCGGGAAACGAGGCGAGCAACCCGTGGATATGTGGGTTCGCATTCCGATCCGCTTTGCATTGCAAGATTGACAAATTATGAAAAAAAAATTCCAGCAACTTTTCCCCCCGATGAGAATTTTTAAGCAAGTTATTATTTTGCAAAGCGTGGTTATTATTCTCTGCAGCAAGCTTGTCTGGCCCGCCGCTGCTGCAGCACAGATGCAAATAGACCAGGTAGGACGGCAAGTTGATGTTCCAATCCAACCACACCGTATTGTTTCGCTCATGCCGAGCATCACGGAAGTCCTCTTCTCTCTTGGCGCAGGAGAACTCATCAAGGGTGTTACACTTTACAGCAATGAGCCGCCAGCGGCAGTAAAACTTCCCAAAATTGGTTCGTATGCCCATCCGGACCTGGAAAAAATAATGAGCCTTAAGCCAGACCTCTGTCTTGCCGTCCGAGATGGGAATCCAAAACATGTTGTCGATAAGCTGACAGCCTTAGGCGTCCCTGTCTATACAATTGATCCCCGCAACTTGACTGAAATCATGCAATCGGTCATGTTGCTGGGGAAGCTGGTGGGTCAAGAAACGAATGCCCGGAATATTGTCGGACGCATGCAGACCCGAATCGATCATGTGGCGGATCGTATCACGCATTCACGGAAAAAACCGCGGGTCTTCTTTCAAATTGACGCATCGCCCATAGTCTCTGCAGGGTCAAATACATTCATTGACCAGCTCATAACCCAGGCAGGCGGAGTCAACCTGTCCTCCGGTCCGGTTTTGTATCCTCGTTATTCATGGGAGGACATTCTTGTCATGCAGCCGGAAGTTGTGATAATTGCAGCTATGGCCGGTGGCTTTGACGAAGAAGAGCTCAAAGATTCCTGGCGCAGATGGCCTGAAATCCCAGCCGTACGCAACAATCGTCTCTATGTGGTAAACGCCGATCTTTTTGACCGTCCCACGCCGAGACTTATCGAAGGCCTGGAGTTACTGGCCGATATCTTTGATAAATAGTTTTTCATGCAACCGGTATTTCGTCCAATAGGCAAGCGTCTTCTTCTTACCTGCACGGTCTTGGGCCTGCTGCTTCTGGCAGTGCTGCTTTTTGGCGCAGCCATGGGCTCTTCATCAAGAACAGCTCCAGCAATTATTGACTTGCTGCGAGATTTTTGCCAGGGAGACAGCACCCGGACAACCATTATCTACAAGATCCGTCTGCCACGCGTGCTGCTTGCTGCCCTGACGGGGGCAACCCTTTCACTGGGGGGGCTGGTCTTTCAGGTTCTGCTGCGCAATCCTCTGGCCGATCCATATATCCTTGGCATTTCCGGCGGTGCGGCTGTGGGCGCCATTACCGGCATGCTGTTCGGAATCGCGCTTTTCCCAGGGTTGACCGCCACCGCCTTTGCCGGCAGCATGATAACTCTTGCAATTGTCATCCTGCTTTCATCAGGTGTCAAGACTGGGCGAGGTGATTCCCTCCTGCTCGCCGGAGTAATGATGAATGCCTTTGCCGGAGCCCTGATTATGTTTCTCATTTCCATACTCCAAACAAATCAGTTACAGCATATTCTCTTCTGGCTTATGGGAGATCTTTCCATGGCCGACGCCACCGGCTTATCTCTTGCTGTCCTTATCCTGCCCTGTTATGTTGTCATTTTTGTTCTATCTCGGCCGATGAACCTTCTCCTCACCGGCCAGGAGGCAGCGGCCTCCTTGGGCATTAATGTCAAGAAAATTTCGCTAATACTGCTTATTACATCAACCTTCATGATCAGTCTGGTGGTCTGTCTTTCCGGCCTGGTAGGATTTGTCGGACTGGTGATCCCCCATATCTTGCGGCTGACCCTTGGTTCGGACAACCGCCTCCTTGTTCCGGCCAGCATACTTGGCGGTGCCACCTATCTCGTCTTCTGCGATATGCTGGCCCGAACAGTGTCAGCTGGGGGAGAACTGCCGGTGGGTATCATTACGGCACTTATCGGTGCCCCGATTTTCATTGCCCTGCTCTGGAGGTCTCGCCAATGAAAGCGGTCATTGCCGATAGCATCTCACTCTCTTACGCAGACAGACAGGTACTCTTTAATCTCTCAATGGAAGTGCTTCCGGAAGAATTTTTCATTATTATCGGACCAAACGGAGCAGGGAAATCAACGCTTTTGAAAGCATTAACCGCAATGGAAAAAACAGATGCCGGCACGATCTCTCTCTTTGAAAAACCACTTTCAACCTGTTCACGACGGCAGATTGCCCGTATCGCCGCCCTTGTACCACAGACGATTCATATAAATTTCCCCTTCAAAGTTGCGGATATCGTGCTCATGGGGCGTTCTCCCCATCTCGGCTTAGTTGGCATGGAACAGCAGGAGGATTACCATATTGCCGCCATGGCCATGGAACTGACAGAGACAATTCACTTAGCGCACCGTCGGCTGAATCAGCTTTCCGGCGGAGAAAGACAGCGGGTTTTGCTCGCCCGGGCAATCTGCCAGCAACCACGGATTCTTTTCCTGGACGAACCGACGGCATCATTGGATCTGATGCACCAGATACGTATCATGGATCTGCTGAGCTCCCTGCGTCAAAAGCAAAAACTGACAGTGTGTATGATCTCACATGATATCAATCTGGCGGCAATGTATGCCGACCGCATGCTGCTGATGAAAAACGGTCGGGTTGAAGCCCTTGGCAATCCTGAAGTAGTGCTCAACCAAAATCTGCTTGAAGAAAGTTATGAATGCCGTCTGCTTGTCGACATCAATCCGGCAACAGGAACACGGCGAGTCATGCCCCTGGCGGGCCGGTTTGCCCCAGCAGCCCATGAAACAAAATGATCAAGTAAAAAGGTACAGATTTTTCTGCTCAGTGTATGCTCTGCCCAAAAATACACATCAGCCTGGTTCTGCAGGGGAAGATAACTGCTGTGGTTGGCCGAGAGCCTGGCCGGCAAGGACTCTATCAAGGGCCCTGCTCAGCTGTCTTAAATGCATTTTCTCTTCATTGGCCATGTGCAGGAAAAAATCTTGTAATTCCGTTTTGTCATTTTTTTGAGCCAGGCGGCTATATAAATCATATGCCTGGGCTTCAAGCATCATGCCGAGTTGGATAACGTCTTCCTTGCTTTCGAGATAATCCTTGTAAGCACGGATAGTTTTGTCCTTGTCAAAACCACCCTCCATTTCTGAGACGCTTTCCGTGCCCGAAAGCCCGGGCATCTGCTGCCGATACTGCCGCATCAATTTTTCCATATGGCCATCCTCAAAATCAGCCATATGCGTGAGCAGGTCTTTTTGTTCTTTATCATTGACCATATCGGCAAGT
>QKJV01000274.1 GCA_003249165.1 Desulfobulbaceae bacterium
CCTGCTCCGCGTTCCAAAAATCTTCTCCATGGTAAAAGACATTACCGGCTGCCGGCCGCTGCAGGCCGATAAGATGCCTCATTAAGGTAGATTTACCGCAGCCATTGCCACCCATGATGACAAAAATATCACCTTTGTTTACGGAAAAATTAAGATCGCGCTGAACAATAAAATCCCCGTATGCCATGGTAAGATTCCGAACTTCTATAGGAGGGACATCTGCCATATCAGATCCCGAGCCGATAAAAGATAATGGTCATAAGCGAAGCGGTTATGGTAATAAGAAGAATTCCAGTTACGACTGCCGAGGTCGCCGCCCGGCCCACCGCTTCAGCGTTTCTCCCACACTGGATACCACGCAGGCAGCCTGAAAAAGCCACCATTGCGCCGTAAACCATTCCCTTGGAAAGCCCAACAAAAAAGTGCTTCAATTCCAATGCACGAATTGTTTCCGTATAATATTCAAACATACCGATGTCAAAAATAGTGGATGACACGAGCAATCCGGCAAGCATACCGACAAAACTTGAATAAAGAGTAAGCAGGGGAACCATCATCATAAGCGCCAGCATCCGGGGCAGGACAAGGAAATCTATCGGGGAAATACCTAAGGTACGAAAAGAATCAATTTCTTCGTTGACTTGCATTGTGCCAAGTTGGGCGGCAAAGGCGGCCCCGGTACGACCAGCGATGATTATTCCTGTCATCAGTGCACCAACCTCCCTGACCATACCGATAGCAACGAGATCAGCAATAAAAATCTGAGCACCCACCATCTTCAGCTGGTCTGCACCAAGATATGCGAGAATTAACCCGACCAGAAAACTGATTACCGACACAATACCTAACGCGCGAGGGCCAACCTCCTCGATTTCAAGCCAGAAATCACTCAAGCGAAAATGAGCTTTGCCGGCAAGCAACCTGCTGAAGGAGAGGGTAATTTCCCCAAGGAAATCAACCATCGCGAGAGAGGAACGAACAAATTTTATCGCTGACCTCCCTATTTTCTCCACAAAACCAGGCAGGGTACGATCATGACCGGAGAGATCCTGGTCTGGACTGGCCATGGCCATGGCAAGAAGACGTAGCGCTCCATCAGGCAACCCTGAATAACTCACGGCAAGCCCCTTATCACTCCCCAGCTTCACCAGCCCCGCGACATAGGATGGAAGGCCAATATCCCACCTTTCAAGATTTACAACCACAAGCTTTACAGAGCTAAGACCAGTAAAAAAAACTGTCTCCAGATCATCAACAGCAGGGAGTTCTTCACTGAGGCACCAGCAACCAGAGAGAACGACTTCTAATTCACGGTCTGAGGTTTTCCGTGTCAAAAGCGTCCACGAACGGGAAGAAGGCAAATCAACTTTTAACTTTTTAATTGATTTGTGCACCGATTCACCAAGTTTTTCGCTCAATATTAATCAGTAGCCAAACCTGTCGCATCGAAAAATTTCTCATGCAAATTTATATCTATACCTCAGTAGAGATGAATGGCTCAACAAACAAAACCCAAAATGTTTAAAAACAGTATCAGGTTCAGATCCGTTCCTCTTTCTGCATTCCAAGGATAAATATTACCACGCTTTTACGGCCTTTCATCTTTTGCACGATAGAGGGCTACGTCGGCCTATTCGATACAACGCCAGAGAGTTCCTGTATCGGCGAGAAATTTACTTATTCTAAAATTTTATCTTAACACTGATGATCAATTTTGTCGCCCCGACAGCAAATCAAAAAAATGTCTCTTGAAAGCCACAATCAAGATTAGCATCTCATCGGCTCAACAACTTCTTGATTCTACCCAGGAAATAAATAACAATTCCAAACGCTGCCGTTGTTTTACCAAACTGCAGCATCATAGCATTTGCTGATCTCTCCCCCCAGAGAGAGAAGAGTACCCCGACACAGAGCATCCCGGCGCCGATACATCGCCGTGTTCGCTCTCTTTCATTCAATTGATCCATCCGAATCGGTCCTTCTTAATTTTTTGATATGGTCACGGTTATTGTTGTTTTCCCATCGAGTGGCATTGCCGTAATATTTACCACCCTCCCCTCTTTTTCATAGACAAACACAGTCTGCCCCCCCATGACCATCACAGCTTGCTCAGCCCAACCCCTGGCCGGCATTTCGTTTTTATAATCTTCGGTCACTTTTGTTATATCATCTTCAGTTGTCAGGGTAACGGAATATCCATCAGGGACCTCGACCGCTGTCAATGCTTCAGCAGGTTGGTAGAGCAGAACGTCGGTTGGAAAAGCTTCGAGAATTTCAATTGATTTGCCGGTTGTGGCAGCCAATTTATCACCTTCGGTATGTCCGGAAATCGTCATTCCTTTCTCAGCAGTATTGACATCTGTCTTGGTGCCTGTTGCCTTTCCGATCTTTTTCTCAAGAGCCTTTTCTTCCGGAGAGTTTCCGCATCCGTTCAAGAAAACCAAAAAACAACACAGACACAGATAAAATTTTTTCATGATCTATCTCCTCAGGTGAAAATTATGACTATTGCATATCGGATGATCCTAATACCAGAACAGAAAAAAGAAAAAAATTTTATCAAGAGCCCTCCCGACACCCAGAAATATGTAAACCCTGCGGGAAAACATGACGACCCAAAAAGACATATACATTACCTGGCTTTCTCTAAAAAGCCATGCCGATACTGAGATGTACCGCAAAACTGTCTTCATCCCGTTCTTTGTCGCGATCGGGATTCCAGGCAAAATCGATACGAGCTGGCCCAACCGGCAGTAAATACTGTAATCCTGCCCCCAATCCCGGACGAAAATCACTGAAATAATCACGCAAGGTTCTGTCGATCACATCCTGACGATCAGTAAATGGACCATCGCTGTCTTCTTCGGGTGAAAGATTGGGAGAAACATTCCCGTAATCAAAGAAAAAAGAAACCGCCAGTCGATCTGTCAACAGATGCCGAAGTTCCGCGGTAAAAACATTGTAAGCCATCCCACCCAACGGATCACCTGAGGAGTCCTTCGGTCCGAGCTCGGACTCACGAAAACTGCGAACCGTGTTTTCTCCGCCATTAAAAAAACGTTCCCCAATTGGAATGACAACCTGGTTACGACCTGGGAGAATTATGCCCGTGGCATAACGCAGTGCGAGGGTATTGCTTTTACCCACTGGATAAAAACGGCGTAATCCCAAATTAAACCTGTAAAAAGAGACGTCACTGCCCAGAGACGGTTCGGCAACTTCCGCGGAAGCAAAAATTCTCTTGCCATTGGTCGGGAAAATAAGATCATTGCGAGTATCCAGCGTGGTCTGTAATTTAATACTTGCCGTGGTATAATCGTTTTCCGTCTCATCAACATCCATGGCAACGATATCGGTTGTTTGAGTACTGCTGTATAGGTAGGCAAGCGAAACGGATAAATCCTTACTGAGATCCCTGGAAAAAAGCAGAGATGCGCCAAGTTCCTCAGTAGTAAAGGAAGGCTCCTCTCTGTAACGATAAAAAACCGGAAGATCTGCGCTGATATCTGTATTGAGAAACCACGGATCACGCAACGAGGTCTCTGCATCAGCACTTTTAAAGGAACCGCCGACCTCGGTACGAAACACCCTGCCCGTACCAACGAAATTTTTGTCAAGAAAACCCATACTGCCCCGTAACATCTCATATGACCCCCAGCCGCCTTCAAAAAAAACTTCACGGGCCATGGTTTCCTCGACTTGAACAAGAAGAAGGCGTTCGTTTACGTTATCCCCTTCGACCAAGTCAATGCTGACTTTGCTGAAAAGTCCCGTTTCATATAATCGTTCGAAACTCTCCCTTTTTTTTCGGCTACTAAAAGTTTCTCCCTGCCTGAGGACGAGGCGATTTTTGATAAAACTGAAATCCGTCCG
>QKJV01000035.1 GCA_003249165.1 Desulfobulbaceae bacterium
AGTCTGCTGGAGATGGAAGCGTTTCTTGAAATTCATAAATCGTGGAAACGGCTCGGTTATCCTTTCAATTCTCTTGTTCCTTCCTATGCAACTTCAATCGGTTCGTCGGCGGACCGGCCGGCCGCACTAGCCGAGTTAATGGCTATTCTCGTCAATGACGGGGTTCGTCCGCCACCTGCTCTGATTACTTCGATGCATTTTGCTGAAGGAACGCCTTACGAAGTATTGCTGAAACGCTACCCTGCGGTTGGCGAACGTGTCCTTTCCAGCGAGGTTACCCGCGCTGTTCGTGGCGTATTACGTGATATTGTGAAAAACGGGACAGCCTCCCGCATCAACGGCGCCCTGTTTGCTCCCGATGGAACGGAAATTCCCATCGGCGGCAAAACAGGGACAGGTGATCACCGCTATGTCACTTACAAAGCAGGAGGAGCTGTCAAGGAATCGAGGGTAGTCAACCGTTCGGCGACCTTTGTTTTCTTTATCGGCGACCATTTTTATGGCACCCTCACCGCGTTCGTTCCCGGCTCGGCGGCCGCTGATTTTGAATTTACCAGCTCACTACCCGTAAGTATTCTGCGTCTGCTGCTGCCGGTACTTGAACCGCTTGTCACGGCGCAACAATCATAGAGCCTGGATTCATGGTGAAGAAAGATACTTTTTGAAACAAGAAAAGGTTATCGTTTCTCAGCTCATATTCAGCATGAGCACCGTCACTCCCACCACGATTCCATAGAGCAGGAAAGGCCAGAAGGTTCGTTTCAATATCATTCCTTCTTTGCCGGACAGGCCAACCACGGCACAGGCCGCAACGATGGTGTTAATTCCGATCATGCTGCCCATGGCGCCGCCCACTACCTGGGCGGCGATCACATTATGGTGGGACATTGCCAGACGTGAGGCGACCCCCCACTGAAACTCGGCAAAAAGAAGATCAGATACCGTGTTGGAGCCGGTGATAAATGAACCCAGCCCACCGACAAACGCTGCCAGCACAGGCCATAAACTTCCGGCACAGGCCGCAACGCTGCTTGCCAGAGCCAGCGGCATCGATGGGTATCCTTCCGGGTTAAGCAAGGCATCGCTCACTCCAGATCCTCTGAAGATAGAAACGAGCGCCACTGCGAAAAACAACGTAATGGACGGGCCTTTCATCCGTGCAAATGTATGCCACCAGGCCATTTTCACATCCTTCATCTGCATGCGGTGCAGCAAAGCAGTCAGTAGAGAAACCAAAGTAAAAGGAACTGTACCGGGGAGATAGAGCCAGGCAATCGAGGCACTGACACTTTCAAAACCAAGGATACCATTCCAATTGATGGTTTGCGACGCAAGTAAATCTCTTAAGCCGAGAGCGGGGATGCGGGTGACAACAAGAATCACACCAATAAGAATATAGGGCAGCCAGGCGCGAAACTGACTCATATGACACTGAAATTCGCAACTGTTGGAACAGGTGATGCTGCCGGTCCATTCCGGTTCCCAATTTTTTTCGTGGCCGAAATCCCAGCCTTCCGCCGGAATGCAAAAGCCCTTTTTCGCCCCGAATATGACGATGGCAAGGCCTATGAGACCGCCGATCAACGCCGGGAATTCAGGGCCAACGAACCAGGCAAAACCCAGAAAAGGTATGGCAAACGAAATTGAGGCAAAGAGGCAGAACTTCCAGGCGCGAAACCCATCGCTCCATCGCCTCGCCGGGCCGAAAAAACGGGTAATATAACCAAGCAGAAATATGGGCAGGATAAAAATCATTCCCATATGCATGATGGCTGCCAGACGGCCGATAATGAGATCGAAATGCTCAACATTCGCATAAGGCAGATTCTGGGCAGGGACGGCCTGCATGCTGAGCGGATGAATAAACTTCAGTCCGAGTGTAATTGGTGTACCCACAGCCCCGAAACTAACCGGAAAGGAATTAAAAACCAGACACAGAACTGCCGCAGCCAAGGGGGGAAAACCAAGCGAGAGAAGCAGCGGGGCAGCCAGAGCAGCCGGGGTGCCAAAACCCGCAGCACCCTCGATAAAGGCGGCAAACAGAAATCCGATTATGACGGCCTGTACACGACGGTCGCGGGAAATATTCTGCATGCCATGCTGAATAGTTTCCATGCCACCACTGTATTGCAGGGTGTAGAGAAGCAGAATTGCTCCAAAGATGATTATCAGGATACCGATTGCCGTGATAAATCCCTGTAACGTCAGTGCGGCAATATACAGTGGAGGCATATGCCAGATACAAAATGCAATCGCAGCAGCAACAAACCAGGAAACAGGCATAGCTCTAGTTGCAGGCCAGCGTAAACCGACCATGAGAATTAATGCTGTTACTATTGGCGTGGCACCGGCAAGGGCGAGGAGCTGATTCGGCATTTTCTCACCTGCTTAATACATTACTTACAATTGCGAACTGACAGCAACATGATGCGCTGCTGACTTTTTCTGTTTCCTGCATGAGCTTCATTTTTTCCTCCTCAGAGATATTTTTTTGTGGCAGACCTCCCACCTTTTTCTTCGCAACACTTTTAACAAAATGGTATTACCAATTTATTCAAAAATAAATTATCTAATGGTAAGACCATTGTCAAGCCTAATTTGCGATGTCAAAGATGCCTTTCCCTGCCACAAAGAAGAGGAATGATTTATCCGTCTTTTTTTAGCCAAATCTGGCAAATGAATTTGCCGATACCAGCTGTACCGACCAGGGAGTGATTAAAAAAGGAATTCGTTGACCGGAATAAAAACGATGGCGGGAAGATAGACTTCACAACATGCGTTACAAACGCGCGTATTTCAGGCCCCTTCAGGCAAGGTCTTTTGTACCCATTGCAGATGGGCACCCATCGCGCGATGCGCCATTTCTGCATCCCTGTCGGCGATGGCAGAGTAAATAGCCCGATGCTGGCTCAAGAGGACATCTATATGCTGAGGGCGGCTGTAAAGCTTTGTCAGCGCGACCTCGATGGTTGCCAGGAAAAGGCCATGAATGGTGTTGAGGATGTGCAACTGCATCGTGTTATGAGCTGCCGATGTGATGGCATAATGGAAACGGGACTCCACGTCCGATCCCCAGCCTCCGCGGGATGCCAGTCGTGCCATTTCGTTGATGCTTGCTCCTATTTCAGCTATTTCCTCTTTTGTGGCACGGGTTGCAGCAAGATATGCCGACCAGCATTCAAGGCCCATGCGAACCTCGAACAACTCGGCCATCAGCAGGGGGTTGTCGGCAACCATCTTGGCCAGGGGAGCAAGTGTTGCATCTGTCAGGGAACGGACATATGTTCCTCCACCTTGCCGCGATTCAAGCAAACCCATGGTTTCAAGAATCATAATGGCTTCCCGCACAGACGGACGACTGACGCCAAGCAGCGAAGCCATTTCTCTTTCTGAAGGGATTCTGTCTCCCGGTTTGAGCTGCCCACCGGTCACCAGAGATTTGATCTGTTCGACAATTTCTTCGGAGAGTTTTTTGGGACGAATCGGCTTAAACAAATTGGTCATACCGGCACCTCATAGTCAAAATTGGTAAGACCATTACTACACCACCTCTTCTTAATTGTCAAGCTCGGAAAATAACTCTCTGTAACTCCATTTTAACTGGATAGATTTATCCCAGCCCATGGAAAACAGCAATTTTCTTCGCTGCTGTGGATCAGAAACACTGAACAATAACGGATGGAAAGAAAGACTGCAAAGCCGATAACGACAGAAAATCAAAAAAACTTTTTTGACGAAAAAAAACGACAAATACGATCCAGAAATCTGGAAGGCATTTCAAAAATGATTGTCATCTGCCGATTGCTCTTTCCTTCTGTACCTGCCATTTTAAAATCGGAGTAAAACCGTTTCCCGCACGTAGG
>QKJV01000298.1 GCA_003249165.1 Desulfobulbaceae bacterium
TCGCGAAGCCACAGATTTTGACCAACATTTATGGGACTCCTATGTCCTAACTCATCCGGAAGGTACTGCTTACCATCTATTTGCTTGGGGAAAGGCCATAGAGCGTGCCTATCATTTTCAGAAGATTTATCTGTTGGCAGAGAACAAAGGGAAAATCTGTGGGATATTTCCATTAATAGATTTTCGCGGTTTTTTTCTCAGCAAACGTTTAGTGTCATTACCTTATTGTGACTCCGGGGGGCTTCTTGCCGACGGCGACGAAGTTATGCAGGCACTTTTAAAAAAAGCCTTGGCGGTTGCCAAGGAAAAAGATCTTGCCTGTTCCATTCGTTCTGCGTTCCCGCTGCCTTTTGCAGGAGAAAATCGGACCGATAAAGTACGTATGGTTCTGAGGCTTCCGGCAAATGCTGAAGAGTTCTTGGCCAGTTTAAAATCGAAATTACGCAGTCAGGTGAAAAAACCATTACGAGACGGGTTAACGGTAAACCTAGGTTCGCAAGAATTAATTTTTGATTTTTATAAAATATTCTCTGAAAACATGAGAGATCTGGGATCTCCGGTTCATGGCCTTCAATGGATAAAGGAAATTATCGAGTTGTATAACACAAGAGTTCGAGTTGCTGTGGTTTATATGCCCGATGGAACTCCTGCGGCTGCTGGGATAATCCTTTTGCATACTGAAACGGCCGTAATCCCTTGGGCTTCTTCGTTGCGTAGATATAATAGATGGAATCCAAATATGTTGTTGTATTGGACTTTTCTTCAATTTTCTGCTGACAATGGCTATAAACTATTCGATTTTGGCCGATCCACACCGGGAGAAGGTACATGGCGTTTTAAAGAACAATGGGGGGCGCTTCCACAAAAACTTTTCTGGTATGAGCTAAACGAAAAGAAAAACCCTTCTTCTAAGAAACATAAAACTAGCAGGGGGTTCTCGCATAATCGGCAACTGATTGCTTTTCTTTGGAGCAAACTTCCTGTGAAGGGGGCTAATTGGCTCGGCCCACGAATCCGAAAATATATTCCCCTATGACAAAGCCCGATCTTCTTTTTATAGCCCACCGCATTCCTTATCCTCCTGATAAAGGGGATAAAATACGCTCATATCATATGCTGCGCTATTTAGCGAAGCATTATCGGATAACTGTCGCTTGTATGATTGATGATCCTGCTGAAGTCCGATATGTTGAGCCGTTGAAAAAAATGGTTTATAAGGTTTTTTATGAAGTCCGTACTCCGCTGGAGATGAAGATTAGGGCACTAAGTTCTTTATTGACTAATAGTCCATTTACTCTACCCTGTTTTTATTCAAAAGTATTACAGAAATCTGTTGACAGTTATTTAACTACACATAAACCATGCGCTATTTTGTGTATATGCTCTTCTTCAACGGAATATATTTTCCGTTCACGACACGGATGGAAGTTTTTAAACGATCGAATATTGCTGACTGATCTGATTGATGTTGATTCAGAGAAGTGGCATGATTATTCAACTAAACATACTGGATTAAAGAAATGGCTCTATCAACGGGAAGCGCGGTTGTTGCTTCCCTATGAACAACAAATTGTCTCTGCTTTTGATCGTACTTTTCTGGTCAGTGAGGAAGAGAGAAATATATTAGCGCAACACGGGCCTGTTGAAAAAGTTGAATCTCTGCCTAATGGAGTTGACCTGGACTATTTTTCACCTCTAGCGACGTTTGCACGTTTGAATCATTCAGCCAGCATCAGGTTGATCTTCTCCGGTGCCATGGACTATTGGCCCAATATTGAAGGTTCAGTTTGGTTTGTAAAAGAAATTTTTCCTAAAGTTAAAAAGGTTTTTCCGGAAGCAGTGTTTTGTATTGCCGGGCGGAATCCGGATGCTGCGGTAGTAGCATTGAGAAAAAAGCCCGGCGTTGAAGTGACCGGCTCGGTTCCCGACATGCGGACTTATCTTGCCGCCGCTAACATTTGTGTCGTGCCGTTAAAAATAGCACGTGGCATACAGAATAAGGTGCTTGAGGGAATGGCTATGGAAAAACCTATAATTGCAACACCTGGGGCAGCTACCGGCCTCAAAGCTGAACCGGGAAAAGAAATTATAGTAGCTGAAAATGGTTCTGAGATGGCGTCAGCCATTATTGAACTACTTGGAGATATCGATAAGCAGCGGGCTTTGGGAGTTAATGCGAGAAAGTACGTCGAGCGAGAACATTCTTGGGCGACCCATCTTTCCCGCTTAATTGAGCTGATTGAAAAAGGAAAATTAACTGTCAACAAGCTAATTTAACAACGAGAAATACATAAGAAGGGGAATCCCTTTTTATTTTAGGATGAACATTCGATGAAAATACTTCACGTACTCGATCATAGTTTACCCGTTCACAGCGGTTATACTTTCCGCAGTCAGAATTTGTTTCGGGCACAACGGGCCATGGGGCATGAACCGGTCATTGTCACTTCACCGAAACACGAAGAAAGTTGGTCGGAAAATTGGGCTCTAAAAGAAAAGATTAATGACTTTATTTATTATCGGAGTGGCTCCGTTCGTCGTTTCCCCGGTCTTTTTGCCTATCAAGCATGGTTGATGCATGTTTTATCCAGGCGCATTCTTGAAGTAGCTCAGATGGAGAAGCCTGCAATTATCCATGCCCATTCACCGGTGCTGAATGCCATTCCTGCACTGTGGGTGGCACGAAAGCTCGGATTGCCGATAGTCTATGAAATCAGAGCTTTTTGGGAAGATGCGGCAGTTGATCATGGAACATATGCGGAAGGTTCGTGGAAATATCGGTTGACTAGGCTTATTGAAACGATGGTTTGTACAAAAGTGGATCATGTTACTATTTTGTGTAATGGTCTGAAGGAAGATTTGGTTGCCCGTTATATCCCGGCGGAAAAAATTACCCCGGTTTTTAATGGTGTTGATATTGATGATTTTCAACCTTGTTCGGCGGATTCTGAATGCCTGGCCGAATGGCAGTTGGAAGGTAAAAAGGTTATTGGTTTTATAGGCTCTTTTTACCGTTATGAAGGGCTTGATCTGCTGATTAAGGCCTTTGCTCGTATTGCCGAAGCCCATGCTGATGCTGTCCTGCTGTTAGTTGGCGGTGGTGAAATGGAAAATGAGCTTATGGCGCTTGTTGCTGCCCTTAAGCTTGGTCGAAAAGTAATCATGCCGGGCAGGATTCCCCATGAACGGGTTCCGGGTGTTTATGCCATGATTGATGTACTGGCATATCCGCGTTATTCCATGCGTCTGACCGAGCTGGTGACCCCTCTTAAGCCATTAGAGGCCATGGCCATGAGTAAAGCATTGCTTGCCAGTGATGTAGGTGGTCATAGGGAGTTGATTCACAATGGGAAAACAGGACTTCTTTTCAAAGCCGGTGATGTGGACAATCTGACGGAACAACTTGACCGTTTGTTGACAGAGCAGAAATTGCGTGAAAATTTAGAACAGCAAGGCAGAGAATGGGTAAAGGAAAATCACACTTGGGAAAAGACTACGGCTGTATATCAAGAGATATATCGGAAAGTTAGGGTTGCTTTTTGATAAATTCCTATTCTTTGCGGGCTCTTTAAAGCTAACTAAAGGTTCCTACTAAAATTTATTATTATAGATTGTTTTAATTGTTGAAGCTTAATTGTTATTTTTTTGGTTTTTTTATATGTGAAGATTTTTTTCCGTTGGTCTATTGATTTTAATAAGCGAAAATTGAAGTGGCGGCGGAAAATGAGACAGGTGTATAAGCAATGAACCGAGTTATTTGAAAGGAACGGTTCATGACCAAGCATCGCACCCGTCACAGTGCCGAATTCAAGGCCAAGGTCGCCCTGGCCGCGTTGTCCGAGGCCAAGA
>QKJV01000167.1 GCA_003249165.1 Desulfobulbaceae bacterium
GTGATAGCCATTGCCGATTACTTGCAATAGTAAGGCCACAAATGGAAAATTAAGCCCCCACATTACATTGTAGCGTATATCGGCCTCTTACAACTGCCTAACAATAAAGAGATTTCAGGGAGTTTATGTATCAGAAGACACATTTCCGCGAAAGTGGAAATATCTTCCTGGAATACGGAAAACATCCTGGCGGAGGTAATTGAAGTGGTATCCAAATCCGGAGCAGCTTGGTCACATATCCAAGAACCGTTTTGTAACCGGGAGACCAGCAGGAAACGGAACCGATATCAACCAGGACGTTCGGCGTTTTCATCCAGTCCTTCCTGGTTGAGACAAAGTCATTCACGTCGCCCCTGGAAATATGAAAGTTGTAGCCACCCTTTCGGCCAGATCCGTGGCAGTTATTATCGTAGTTCTCAGCTGCACAGAGCCGGGTCGGAATGGCTTGCCGTTCTTCCCGGGCTTCAGACTTCCGGGCACCCAGTACATCAAACAACAATTCAAAATTAAACTGTACGTAGAGGCCGACTTTCAGCAGGTCAAGACCTTTGGAGATTTGCCCCCCTTGTTAATCGGCCTTGGGGAAAAAGTATTTCGTTTTTCACTTTACATCCCTGTATTTTGAGGTTATTCATTGTCATTATTTTCCTATAGGGAAATAGTATTGGTTGGACGCCAATGATCGATTGGCCCTATCGTCATGCCCTCGTCCCCCCGAGGTTCCATCCCGCGATAGGGCCAATTGATTTTAGGGATATGGTGGTACAGCCCACATCGTTATTCCCTCCAGCTTTTTCCCGTATAGATCCACCCAGATTTCATTATCTTCATCGTCCACATCGAGAGAGCCGAGATACACTTCCTTGAGCACCGGATCAAACAGCATTACGCTGATTTTCATACCCTGCTTATAGCGTTTTGGATCGATCCAGTAGCCCCTGAATGGAGTCTTGTAAGACCTGAAGCGATGAAGACGTTGACAAACTCCGTGACCAGGTCGTCTTTATAGATTTCTTTCAGCACCAAGGAGAATGCTACCTCCTTGGCGTTCAAGACAAAAGCTTAGCCGGTCATTTCGGCAACGAAGAAGAGCAAATCTACAAGTGGACCCTGGTTAAACTCGACACTCACATAGTTTTCCGGCTTGTTCCGGGCCCGCTGCTCTGCAGAGAGCGTGGCATGTCCTGTCTCCACATCACAGAGAAAGGGCAGGATATTGATAAGTAATAGTTGACACTCCAGAATGGATCGTCGATCGGCAGAATCCTGCCGTCCATTGCCAGGTGGTTTGGTCGCGGATGCCGGACACCGTCACCGTGCACATACTTGAGATACTCAATACCTCCGTCCCGAAACTGCTGCCAGCGCCCGGCCTGATAAGCCGTGCCAAAATTGGTCGGCCAGATCAGATCACTGCGCCAGGCAGCTGCGCGACATGATGGCCGGCTGCGCTCTCAATATTGGTGCCATCCGTATGGTGAACTCACAGAATACCGAAGAGATTATCGCTGTTATAACCACCGAAATAGGGGAAGAGGCCAAGACGCTGGATAAACAGGAGAATAAACAGACAGGCCGATCCGAGCTCCAGGAAAAGATGGAGGTCAAGATTAATGAGGTCTGGCCGTATGGCCATGGGCCACTCATGTATCAGTGTGTAGAATTTTTCAATGTTAAAAGAATGAGTCTACAAAAAAATAAGGAGAGAATCTGACAAGTTAAAAATTCTTACAGCTTGTCAGTTCCTGAGCAGCACTCCTTTCCTCGGATATAAGAAAGTGCATCATCAAGTGTAGAAAATGAAACAATTTCCCATGGAGTGTGTTCGATTTCGGCCAATGTACTGCTCATTCTCGCTATACCGAAATCCAATTGGTTAGTGACTACAAGTGCTGTTGTCCCTCCTGTACGCTTGTGATCATGCTTCTTGGTGTAAGCAATAATTTTTTGAAGCTCATCTGCAGTAATTCTTTGGCCACTTATGCGAGTGAGGTCCCATATGACATGCAGAGTAGGATCGTTTTGATAAAACGTCTTAAGGACGCTCATCTGGTCTTCGTAGGTAAGCTGACCGGAAGCCATGAAAATGGTCAGATTCTGGTCATATCGATATTCAATTGTGACAGGCATGGTCCATCTTTGTGTATTGCAATTGGCTAGGCAGGAAATGAGAAACAGATCCTCTGTATTAGACAGATCAGAAGCCACCGTCGCCAGTATGCGACATAAAAAAAACAACCTATTTTTAGGAACTTTAGTGGTGTTCGCATTAAATTGTAGTAGTTCCGATTTGATCTGACAGATACCAGTTTTGCCAGGGTGTTTGTCAGGTCAGATTCAATTCAGATTTTTATCCTTCCACATATTCTTGCCCTCTTCAAGGGTTTGCATCGGAGTTCTTCCGCAGCACATTTTCCCTTGATGCGTTCGCTCGGAGTTGTAGAAAAACAACCATTCATCAAGATCAATCTGAAGTTCTTTGATTTCTCTGTAAATTTTCTTGCGAAAGGTCACCTGATAAAACTCCTGGAGAACGGTTTTATGGAATCGTTCGCAAATGCCGTTTGTCTGTGGAGAACGAGCTTTCGTTTTTGTATGCTCGATGTCGTTAAGTGCCAGATACAGCTGATAGTCATGACACTCAGGCTTACCGCAGTATTCGGTGCCCCTATCCGTTAAGATCCTCAGCATTGGAAGATCCTGCTCCTCAAAGAAAGGCAAGACCCGATCATTGAGCAAATCTGCTGAAGTGATCGGTGTCTTGGTCGTATACAGCTTCGCAAACGCCACCTTTGAATAGGTGTCAACAAAGGTCTGCTGGTAAATCCTTCCCACACCCTTGAGGGTGCCAACGTAGAATGTGTCCTGGGAGCCAAGGTAGCCAGGATGAGCCGTTTCTATTTCCCCGGAGACGAGATCATCGTTTTTCTTCTTCTCGAGAGCTTGAACCTGGGCTTCCGTGAGGATCAACCTCTCCTCCGCCATCTTCACCTCAAGAGCTCTGAGGCGATCCTTGAATCTGGCAAGCTGGTGCCGCAACCAGACGCATCTTACACCGCTGGCCGAGACGAAAATACCACGCTTTCTCAACTCATTACTTGCCCTCACCTGACCGTGGGCGGGTTGTTCGATGGCGTAGGCAACGACCGCCTCTTCAGTGAGTTCATCAACTCGGTTTTTGACGTTGGGTTTACGTCTGCTTTTATCGATCAGCGAATCGATACCGCCGTCTTCGACTGCAGCTTTGTACCTGTAGAAAGTGTCTCTGGAGAGGCCCATAATCTTGCAGGCTCTGGAGACATTGGAGAGTTCTTCGGCGAGATTGAGAAGTCCTATCTTGTGTTTTACGATTCGTTCGTTACCATGAAGCATGAGGGGTATCTCCTTTGTTTTGATTTTTGGTTCGCACCTTTATCAAAACTGGTACCCCTCACCTTTTCAAGTGAAGTGTCAGATCAAATCAAAACTATTCCACCTTAACCAATGGCGCAACTGTTGATACTGGCGGCAGCACTCTTGGCGAAGCGTTGGGATTTTTTGACGGTCTTTTCGACGGCATAAAGGAGGCGTTTTCTCCAGATAGCAGGGGCGGCTCTCCAGACCACAACGTCGGCGGCGAACGCGGCAGCAGAACCGGAACCGGTGGCGGCTATAACATGGGCGGCGGCCAAGTGTCTGGCCTTGCTATCGGTGGCGTAGTGTCAAGCTTATGGATTCCAAACGGTGAAGACGGGCTGAAGCCCTTGAAATTCGGTGAGGGAGTTATTGACCGCGACACCATGGGTATTCTCGCCAAGAGGATCCGGTCGGGCGGGCTTAGTGATGATAGGGCAGTTGTCGAGCTAAAA
>QKJV01000009.1 GCA_003249165.1 Desulfobulbaceae bacterium
ATTGGTTCTCGGCATAGACGGTCTTTTTCGGCTTATATATTTCAGTCAGGGCGTCCACCCGACTGTCGTGGATGGGCGCGATTCCTTCAATAGCCTCGCCGGGTTTCCGATTGGCGGGCATGGGCCGACCGGTCAATAACGAGAACAGGGTTTTCTTGCCCGTCTGGGCCAGTCCCAATATGGCGAGTTTCATAGGATGCTCCTTTTGAAGAGGCCTTTGTCGGTATTTTAATTATTATGTAACAAATCCCGGTGGTTGATAGATATTTTCCAAAACGGAGGAGCTAACAATTTTATGAGGCCCACCGCCGCCGCTACCTTTATCTACCCAAATCTGTTAGGCCGGACAGTGCTTTTAAAATTACCATTCGTCAAGCCTCGAGTACTTTTATTTTATGAGCGCCCCACGACCCATTATGCACAACAAGATACACCAATGACCCGTTCGCCCAGTATTTTTGAGCGATCAGCGGCCATGGGGTTCGTAGGCTTTATCTGCCTTGCTCCCTCAGTTCCATGCATTTCCCCCAATAGTAACCCTCTAGGTCCACCGTCACTCATTTACTGAAAATTTGATTTTGCATTGTAGCGATCATTGTGCCTTTTGGACCATCACTGTGGCATTTATTAATGCCTATCACGGCGTACAACATAGCTGATTTTACTATTATGAAAAGGTGTCTAACTTGTTCAGTTAATTCATCTTCTGTGATCTCAAAACTATCATATTCATTGTCATACCCGATACCAACATTCACACTAACAAAGGAATGGGTTACACGATTCCGGAGGTACTTAAGCCTACGATAAATACCATTTTCTTTAAAATCAATTGCTAAGCTACGAAGAGCCAATAACTGGTAATTGTTAAACTCTAAAATATCATCCTTAAATTTGATTGATGTGAACCAATCAAAGTATATATTGTTTCCTAAACTAAATTTTTCACTTTTATCAAAATAGTATTTAACAAGATGAGCTACTTTGTCTAAGCAGTTGAAAAGTACAGAAAATGATGTTTTTAAAAATCCATACTTTAGGCTATGACGTGTATAATCAAATGTATAAACATAATTTGTATATTTATCATATCCTTCATGCTTGCAACACAAGGCAGAATAATAGTTGTATCTAGCGGTGGTAAAATCTTCTAAAATTTGATTGAATATTTGAAAGGTGAAATAGATTTTTTTACTCATGACTCTATTTTTTTCATACTGATCAGACCTCAGATCCTCTACCAGCGTCGGAAACAGGGTGTCTCTCAAACTACTTTTATCGTAGTAATACCCAAAGTCATAGTTCAAAAATAGATTGTTTTTGAGAATAAAATGATGATACCGGGACATCTTTGGTATTTTAATAGTTATAGACGGATCATAACCTGCCTTTTCCAAGAAATCATGAAAGATTTTGAGTTTATGAGTAAAATGTGCTGTTGCGCCAGATCCACCTATCTCTGATACTCGAGAATCTTTTACTGCTTGCTCCAGCAGAAGGGATGCGTGATGTAACAACGCCAGCGACAATTCTGGAGTTAACCGTATGTAATACTCCAAAGCTATAGCTTTGTTACCCAATGCCATTCCAAACAGTGGATCTACCTTGATAGCTCGGTCATACATATGTAACGCTTCGTAATTTCTGCCAAGCTTCTCAAGAATATTAGCAGTATTTGTACTTGCCTGTTGGTAATTGTATAAGTTATCAAATTCTACCTTCAATAACTCAGATCTGGCTTCATGAAACATTTCTAAATTGTCAACCAACCACCCAATACTATAATTTTCATAGTATAAAACATCGGCCTTACTAAGTATTGTATTGGCAAGGTCGTATATAAGTTTGTTATTTTTAGTATTTTTCAATTTATCTTTTAATCTTCTGATGGCATAGTTAAGCACTTTTACTGATCTTTGATCATGACCTATATTTGAAATTAAACCATCAAAGCTAAAATAGTGAGGTGCGTAATCCCCATATTTTCGGTCCATTTCGGCTATTTGAGCGAATATTTCCTTGTCAGACAATTTCTGCATCTGTGATAAATTAGATAGTTTTTCATAGTCTTCAGATAACTGAATATGCAATTCAGTAGTCATCTTGTTATCCCTTCAAGGCTTATAGCCTGTGTAGTTATAATTCTTCATGGCCATCTGGTTCGAAATCCGTTGTTTGGTCGTTATAGCCCCAGCAGAAACTGCTTTCATGCCCTTCAAGGATAAAATTTGGGAGACTCCCCGTATTTTCCTCGGTGGTTTGTTAATAAGCCACCAGTTTCCCGAGCAAAGTCTGGCGCTTACCAGCCGCCAGTCGGTTATTTCCAACCAAAGTCAAAACCTTTTGGACACGGATAAAATCTGATTTTCACGGATCAAACTACAGAATCAAAAAGCAGACCCTTCGGAAAAAAATTCTCTATTTTCTTCTTCGACCTTAAATCCGATAGATTTCTTCTCTGACTCCAACGGCACCATGAGTTGCCGAATGGCATCGAATACGGCCCTGAACTGGGCATCATATTTTTGCTCCAGTGCTTCCAGACGATCGGCCAAATCGGCATGAGAGGCCATAAGTCGACGTAATCGAACAAAGGTGCGCATAATCTCGATATTAACCAGAACTGCCCGAGAGCTGCTCAAGACACTGGAAAGCATCGCGACTCCCTGCTCGGAAAAAGCATAGGGCGGATAGCGCCGGCCACCCCATTGACTTGAGGTTCCAGATTGGAACCTCAAGTCAGCAAACTCCTGATTTGTCAGTTGAAACATGAAGTCGGCCGGAAAGCGGTCGAGATTTCTTTTGACTGCCTTGATCAGGTTCTTGGTCTCAACCCCATACAATTCAGCAAGATCTTTATCCAAAATCACCTTGTCGCCACGGATGATCCGAATGGACCGTTCGATCGCTAAAATATCAACAGAAATTTCTGTCATCAAATCCCTCCCGAATCAAAAACACTGCATGGAATTCTCTGCTACATCATACAAAACCCTTCAGCTTACTCGTTCAAACTAACAGAGCGGAGCACTTTGGCGGCCATCCCTCTCCCCTCACTCGCAACCGCTGATATGCATCTCCTTGTCGATGACACAACGTTGGTACGGTTGCGGCGCATCGGGACGCCAGCGATCCAGGGTAAAGCCGATGTCGTCGCCGTCAATTTTCACGGTCAGATAATTGTATTCCATCATCCGTTTGGCGCCGCGCCAGTAGAGTTCATCCTGACAATACGGGTCGCTGTCAACGCAATCGATAGTGTTGTACACCTGATCGGCGCCGCCCCCACCCAGCACCAGATAACGGATATGGTCCTTGTAATAGAGTTTGCTGCTGTGCACATGGCCGGAGAAGACCGTCATATCGAGCGGTCGGTTCTTGTCGTTGGCGAAGGGAACGAGGATGTTGTGGGGATTCTGCTCGGGGGTAAGATGGCCGTGGCCGGCACTACAGAAAGGCGGCTTATGCAGGGTGATGAAGACATGCTTGATCCGCTTTTCCTGGGCCTCTTTCAACCAGGTTTGCAGTTGTTGCATTTGTTCGTCGTAGGAAGGTTTGGAGTCATCTCCCCAACCGGCCGGAGGATCGTAGCCGCCGGTATCGAGAAAGATGAAGCGACTGTTGTTGTAGTCGAAGGCATAGATATGCCGGTCGGCAGTGACATAGAAGTCCTTAAGATAGGGGACGGTACTGCGCAGTCCCTGCATGTCGGGATCCAGCCAGGTTTCGTGGTTGCCGACGGCGGGATAGAAGCGACCGGAAAGCCCCTGCGGAGCACCGGGAGGAAGTTGGTCGAGGAAACGATCTTTGAAATCGGCCCAGTAAACGCTGGTTTCCGGGGTG
>QKJV01000383.1 GCA_003249165.1 Desulfobulbaceae bacterium
TTGTCGGTGGGCTGATCTGCCTCCACGCCATTCCGTACATGCAAATTCATGAAGAACACCGCAATCACAGTCAATCCGGCCAAGCGCAATTTTTCGCTGTGCTGCTGCTCTTTATCGGTGCCATGAACGGTTTGGTTCTTACCAACGATCTTGCCCATTTTTATTTTTTCTTTGAATTAACCACCCTTTGCTCTTTCCTGTTAATCCGGCATGATGGTACGGAGCTAGCAGTGAGTAATGCGCTAACCGCTCTGTGGATGAACGCTCTTGGAGGTCTTCTGCTTCTCCTTGCCATCTGGGGGCTTTTTAATCGACATGCCACTCTTTCAATTGATGTACTCAGCCATGCAACTGCCGACAGTCCGGCAATGCTCCTGCCACTCGGGCTGCTCATTATTGCCGCCTTGACCAAATCTGCCCAACTTCCCTGGCAGAAGTGGCTGCTTGGGGCCATGATTGCCCCGACACCCACATCAGCCCTGCTTCATTCAAGCACAATGGTCAAGGCTGGTGTGTATATTGTCTTACGTTTTGCTCCCTCCTTTTCGGGGACAATGCTTGCCCATGCATTGGTATTGGCTGGAGGTTTCACCTTTCTCGCAGCCGCGGTTCTCGCCATCGGCCAGCGCAATGCCAAAAAGGTTCTGGCTTATTCGACGATCAGCAATCTGGGGCTCATTTTTGCTTGTGCAGGCATCGGCACCCTGGATGCCCTGGTTGCAGGGACCATGCTGATCGTCTTTCATGCGGTGAGCAAGGGGTTGCTTTTCCTCTGTGTGGGAACGGCGGAGCAGCAGGTGCGTAGCCGTGATATTGAGGTAATGCGGGGATTGTGTTCTACTATGCCCTTTACGGGCATAATAGCGGTGGTTGGTGCACTTACACTTATTCTCCCACCGTTTGGTATGCTGTTCGGCAAATGGATGGTGTTTGAGGCTGGCGCGGATTCGACCGTGTTTTATCTCATGCTCGTTGTCGGCAGTGCCTGTACTGTTCTATACTGGGTTAGACTGGCTGGGACCTTGCTGATGGAGAACGAAAGGCGAGAGCAGACGGCCGAGACAAGGTCTTTTCTTACTCGTCTGCCGTTGACGTTTCTTGTTTGTGGTGCCATTCTTCTTGGTGTGGCAGTCCGGGGTCTGTATAGGTGGATAATGACCTCTTTCGATGCCGGGCTGGATATGGGATTTGTTCAGGCAAGGATAGGGCGATCGGCCACCGTTCTGGATGGCTTTCCGGTAAGCCTTCTTTTTTCTGCGGTGTTTTTTGTCGGGCTGGCCGTTCTTTTTGTGTTAGCCAGGCGGAGGGAATGGAAAAAAAGCGCTCCGTATCTTGCCGGAGCAAACATTGGTCATTCCGTCTGTTTTAGGGGGCCGATGGGTAAGACCGTTCATGCCATAGTGGAAAACTCCTATCTTCCCGCTTACTTTGATGAAGCGCGCCTGACCGGCTGGATAAATTTCGTTGCCGCAGGGCTTCTGTTTTATCTGATTGGAGGTGGATTATGGGCATGATTCAGACAGCGGGGATTGCCTTGGGCGGTCTGGCTCTTGCCATTCCGGTCGGAGGCGTGATGAGCGGCCTGGACAGATGGTTAACGGCAAAGTTGCAATCCCGCAAAGGGCCCCCGATACGGCAACCCTTTTTGGATCTGATCAAACTTTTAGCCAAGGAGACTGTTGTCACCGGCCCCCTGCAGGTATTTTCTCCGGTGGCAACCCTTACTGCATCTGCTCTTGCCCTGGGGCTTTTTGCCAGTGGTGGAGATATGCTGGTTGTTCTCTTTATCCATACAGTGGGGGCCGTTTTTCTGGTGCTTGGAGCAATGACCTCCGCATCGCCTTACAGCCAGTGCTCCGCTCAACGGGAACTCTGGCAGATGCTGAGCTGCGAAACGATGCTCTTTCTTATTGCCGGAGCCCTTTATTTTATTACCGGCAGTTTCCGTATCGATTCCGTCCAGCTTTATTCAGACCCGCTGCTCTATCGCACACCTTTGCTTTTTGCCGCCTTTCTTTTTGCCTTAACCATCAAGATGCGTAAATCGCCTTTCGATCTGGCCGGATGCCACCATGCCCATCAGGAACTGGTGCGGGGTATTTATACAGAATACTCCGGCCCCCTGCTCGGATTGCTGGAGATCGCCCACTGGCTTGATCTGGTTCTCTATCTTGCCATCTGTTCACTCTTCTGGCGGCACGATATCTTCGGGATGATTTTGCTGCCCATGATGGCCTATCTCGCGGTTATTCTTCTGGATAATGTCAGCGCCAGGTTGACCTGGCGCTGTATGCTGAAGCAAAACTGGACCATTGCTTTCAGCGTTGCTGCGCTGAATCTTTTCTTGCTCAAGAGGTAGGGGATGTCTTTTTGGGATAAGATGATTAATTCCTCTCGGAGGAAATCCCCCTGGCTGCTTCATTTTGATTGTGGCAGCTGCAACGGCTGTGATATCGAAACATTGGCCTGTCTGACACCGGTCTATGATGTGGAGCGCTTTGGCATTGTAAATGTGGGCAATCCCAAGCATGCCGATATCCTTCTGGTGACCGGCACGGTAAATTTCCGGAACAGGGAGGTTCTGAAGGTTCTGTATGAGCAGATGGCCGAACCGAAGGTGGTGGTGGCAATCGGGGCCTGTGGCTTGTCCGGGGGTATTTTTCGGGAGGCACCCAATGTCGTTGGTGGGGTGGACAAGGTTATTCCGGTAGATGTCTATGTGCCGGGTTGTCCGGCACGGCCGGAGGCGATAATTGACGGAGTGGTGCTGGCACTGGATAAATTCGCCGAGAAATGCGGACAGCAGGAGAAAAAACGATGACCATTGCATCTGAGGTCATAACTTGTGCAGACCTCTGCAGAAGAGTTGCCTTATTCAAAGAAACGGGCTGGCGGTTTGTCACCATGACCTGCGTCATGGCGGATGATGATAACGCGGAACTTCTTTATCACTTTGATCGGGATTTAACGCTTAACCATTTGCGGCTGAAAATCTACGGCGTCGTATCACTTCCCAGCATATGCGGGATATATTCGGCCGCATATCTGGTGGAAAACGAAATCCAGGATCAGTTTGGTCTGTCTTTTACCGGACTTGAACCGAATTATCTGCGTACTCTTTATTTGCAAGGAGAAGACAGTCTGCCTCCTTTTCGCGGCAAGATCATCAGCAAGAAGGGAGAACAGTAATGGGCGGAACTGTATTTCCCTTTGGACCCCAGCATCCGGTATTGCCCGAACCGATTCATCTGAACCTCAGGATAGAGGATGAAATCGTCGTTGGTGCTACTCCTGCCTTGGGGTATGTTCACCGGGGATTGGAAAAGCTTGCCGATATTCGTGATTTCCATCAGATGGTTCAGGTTGTGGAACGGGTATGCGGCATCTGTTCCATGATTCATGCGCTGACTTATTGTCAGGGGATTGAAGAGATGATGGGGATTGAGCCCCCTCCCCGGGCCAGGTTTCTCCGTGTCATCTGGTCCGAGCTGCATCGGCTGCACAGTCATTTTCTATGGCTTGGCCTGTTTGCCGATGCCATGGGTTTTGAAAGCCTCTTCATGCAGTTATGGAAGGTACGGGAACGAATTATGGATATTAATGAGGCCACGGCCGGTAACCGGGTGATTCTTTCCGTCAATGTGATCGGCGGTCTGCGGCGCGATATGGATACAAGACAACTTGACTGGATACTGTCTGAGCTCATCGAGGTGGAAAAAGGTATAAATGCGCTGCGGCGTGTAATACTTGATGATTACACCGTGCAGAAACGAACCAGGGGCAAAGGTATTCTCTCTCGTGATAAGGCGCTGGAACTGGGCTGTGCCGGCCCGACTTTGCG
>QKJV01000018.1 GCA_003249165.1 Desulfobulbaceae bacterium
CATAACTTAATGCACTATCAGTAAGACCATCGGTTTCAACCTGTATCCAACCATAGAAACTGTTTGCCTCGGCGGTGAGTTCAAATCCAACATATCTGTTTTTTATAATTGGAGAAAATTCTGACTCAGCAGATGTAACGAACAACATATTATTTTGTAATGATTGAAAAAAACCATCAGAATGGTACAATCCAAAAAAGCCCTCTGGAGCTACTGAACCTAAAAGTGTACCATAACCCAAGGGGTCTTCCCGACCAGAAAAATCTTCAGCAACGATTCCCAGAAGCCCACCAGGAGTCATTTCTTTTAAAAAATCATTTTCCGATTCCGATAGAGTCACGGGGGCTACCGTAACTTCACTCTGGTCAAGCAGGATGGAAGAAGATCCCTCTTGTCCCTCTTCGTTAACTTCATTATCATGACCAGTATTTTCTTCTTGTGAAGAATCAGTACCTACTACAGAAGAATAGGCTGGTGAAGTGGAAAAAATCGAAAGAACGGCGATGCAGATTATTAATCTATTTCTTTTTTTCATCAGTTTTCTCTCTTATTCAATTCTGTATTCTTGCCAGAAACCGTTATCGAAAATACAGCACTACCCTGACGAACAATTTCTTCCTTCTCAACTAATTAAAAATAAGGCTGTTTCAACAAAACGCACTCCCAAAAATTTTGCAACTAAAAACTGCGATTGCATGGCAGGAATGCTACTCTCTGCCTAAACGTTCACATTCAGTACTTAAAAAAAACGGAACATTTCAATAAGATTTTTTTTAAACAATTTTACACTCCATTTACGGCGTGACGACTGGTTTGTTATTTTCTTTGAAGATGAACTGAAATTTTTTTTTTCTTTCATTCCTTTTCATGCTTTTAGTACCTAAATTAATAATAGAGAATAAAAAATGAGTTGAAGAATAGTTCCATGTATCTGTGTTGTTTATTTTAATGTAAATATTATTTATCATTATGAAATAGGGTGATGAATCTGTTAAATAAGAATCGTGATTCCTTTTAGATTTCATAGTAGAACTAACTTCATAAACGAAGGAGATTACCATGACTGACGATAAGAAAACTCAATGTCCAACCTGCCAAGGGAAAAAGGTTATCGCAGGAACCTGTGAATGTAATATGGAATGGCGTGGAACCCAGGATGGAGATAACTGGCAGGATTGCCAGTGCACGCCTGAAGTCCAATGCCCAACCTGTAAAGGGACAGGTTATATTGAGACGGGAAACTGACACATTTCCCATAGTTTGTTTAATACAAAAGACAACTGTTACTTTTACTCCTATTTTCATGCAAGGACCTTGTCGAAAATCAGATAAGGTCCCTGGATGAAATACTTTGCACTGCGAGTAGTTAGCTCCCCGCCTTGCTCCCGTGTGACTATATAACACAATAGAATTTAATGAAGGCTTATATTGCGAAACGTGCATCGACGACAGAGTTCATGACTGATGAACGGTGTTCCATTTGTGAAATTGCAAACACGCAAGAAGATCAACAGGTATCCATAGCCCAAGCCAGAGTCGGCCCTAAAATTGCGACCGCGTGGCATCGTCTTCATGATACTACAGAACGCTACATTATCATAAATGGTACAGGACGCGCCGAAATAGAAAGCCTGGAACCTACAGAGGTATCTTCAGGAGATGTGATCAGTATTCCTCCTGGCTTCGCACAACGAATAGTCAACACTGGAGACGTTGATCTAATCTTTTATTGTGTCTGCTCTCCCAGATTTCAACAGAAAAATTACGAAACCCTCGAATGACCAGACCTCAGGCGATTCGTACTCCTGAAAATCATGAATTTACCCGACTACAAAGTCTCAGCAATCACCACCCGTATTGAACTTCAAAAACAATGGGATGGAAACCTTTGGCATTCCATTCCCACATTACAAATCGCGGCATTTCGTCCAGAAAGTTCAGCCCATAGGCCGCACACCGAGGTCAAAGTGCTTCGCACACCGATTGCCATCCACGTCTTTTTTTGTATCGCCGATCATTTCGTCCGTTGTGTCCATTCCGGTTTCCAGCAACCGGTCTACCAGGATAGTTGTGTTGAATTTTTTGTCCAACCTAAACCGGGCAGCGGCTATTTCAACTTTGAATTTAACTGTGGCGGGGCAATGCTCGCTTCATATATCATTGATCATACAAGGACATCAAAAGGATTCCGTAACTTTTCATACCTGACAGATCAACAATGCAGACAAATTGCTGTCTACCACTCCCTTCCAGTCCATATTGAACCTGAACGCAATAAAAGTATCACCTGGTTTATTGAATTTTGTGTTCCTTTCCAGCTGTTGGCAGAATTCATCGGTCCTCTTGGCGAATTAGACGGACAAATATGGCGAGCTAATTTCTATAAGTGTGGTGACGCTACTTCGCACCCGCACTGGGCTGCATGGTCACCAGTAGACAAGTTAAATTTCCATCTGCCTCGTTGCTTTGGCAAATTGTTTTTTTAAAATATAATCAAGATACAAGTCAGGGTTTTTTCAGTTTTCCACACCTTAAACAAAAACATTTGATATTTATGAACAACTAAAATCCTGACCAATCAGCTTGACAAAAATAATAACTATCTTATTAAATTATTTTTTTAAGATGTTAGTCAGTTCCTCAAAATTAAACACCAGCTCAATTAATTTGATCGAATCATTGTTTTTTGCTAAACACGCAAAAACCAGACAAGAAAGAATTTAATGACAAGAGAGGTGCCCAATGTCTTTACCCGCCAGAAATTTAAAAAATTTGGTCGCTATCATCACTTTTTCAACTTGTATGACCCTTCCCACTTTGCCGGATCTCGCCCGTGCCCAAAACAACTGGCTCGAACAGGGAACAAAGCTTCTCGGAACAATCAGCAGCAGTGACAGAAGTTCAAGCAATCTCTCACAGACCGAGATCGGAGAGGCCTTTAAAGATGCTCTTCATATTGGTACCGAAAATGTTGTTAATAAACTCGGAATGATTAATGGATTTAATAACGATCCTTCCATCCATATCCCCTTGCCCTCACAACTTGATACGGCAAAAAAGATGTTATCTAAAGTAGGCATGTCATATTTGCTGGACGATCTCGAACTGAAATTGAACAGAGCGGCGGAAGCAGCAACACCCAAGGCAAAGGAGCTTTTCTGGAAGGCTATATCGGACATGACCTTTGACGATGTTATGAAAATCTATAATGGGCCCAAGGACTCCGCAACTCAGTATTTCAAGAGCAAGATGTCTCCTGCCCTAACTAAAGAGATGGAGCCCATTGTAAAGCAAAGTCTGTCTGAAGTTGGGGCTGTTCAATCTTACGACAACGTCATGAATCAATACAAAACTCTTCCTTTTGTACCGGATATACATGCTGACTTGACCAGCTATACCATCGAAAAAGGGCTCGACGGCATTTTTTACTATGTAGCACAGGAAGAAGCTGCCATTCGTGAAAATCCTGCCAGACAGACAACAAATTTATTAAAAAAAGTTTTTGGTGCTAAATAAAATAACGGTTCAACTCCCTAGACGTGGCGTGTAATTCCTGACACATCGTATTGGTTTAGAAGAAATTCCGGACAATTATAGGAGCACGTTGGTTATAGGATAATTATGGAACATGAAGTTAACCGAACTTGCCAAATCTGCGGCAAAAAGGGATCCCAATCCGAACTTTTACGGGCGAGCATGTTACGCCCTGTTGTGGTCGATCTGATCAAAAAAAAAATTCCAAATTGGTCGGACAACGGATTCATCTGCCTTGAGGATATGAATCGGTTCCGCAGCGAATACGTTTTTTCTATCATCGAGGCGGAAAAAGGAGAGCTATCGGAGTTAGAAAAGGAAGTTGTTGAGAGTCTCATGACTCACGAAATCCTTTCCTCTCATGTAGATCAGGAATATGAGGCACAGCTTTCATTCGGCCAACGCCTTTCTGACACGATAGCCAGATTCGGGGGGAGTTGGATTTTTATTATTATTTTTATTGCTGTCATGGCGATCTGGATGACAGCCAATTCTTACTTGCTCTTATCCAAACCTTTTGACCCCTACCCTTATATCCTGCTTAATCTGGTTCTTTCCTGCCTTGCGGCAATTCAGGCACCCATTATCATGATGAGCCAGAACCGTACCGAAGCGAAGGACAGACTGCGAGCGGCTCATGATTACCAGGTGAATCTCAAGGCTGAACTAGAAATCCGCCAACTTCATCAAAAAATAGACCATCTCCTCTCCCGCCAATGGGAGAGACTGGTCGAGATTCAGGAAATACAGCTTGAGTTACTCAGTGAAATGCACAGCCAGAACAGTCAGAAACGACAGTATGATCACGTTTCCAGAAAAGGACAATGAAAATTACTCAAATAATCTAAAATGACCATGCCCTATTGAAAAGATAAAATCGCAGGATTTAACACAGCTCAGCAAAATATCCACGTCAATCCGTTTGAAAGACATCAACATCACACGCTGACAGGTCAACTCTACCACCAGCCTCAAATTTCTGGTAAATTTCCTGAAATTTACCGTCAACCCGTTTTTCACGCGGTGAAGTGTCTTTCTTCATGAATCGTTTAACCGCGGACGGTCCGGCATTATAAACTGAATAAGTTGCTCTTGGAGCATAAGATTGATTATTACTTTTTACTGCCAGAGGAATTCCGTACTGTTTCATGTACAACATCAGAATCTGTGAACCAGCCTTGATATTGTACCCAACCTCCCACCTTAGTCGATCGAGATTATAAAATCCCCGCCAAACATTCTGATTTATCTGCATCAAACCAATACTGCCGGCATTTGACCGCAGATAGGTAATCTGGCCATCCTGCAGAACAAATTGTCTCCAGCAACTTTCTATCAAGGCAGTGGACGGGACAAGGTAACGGAAAATCTCTTCATAGCGCGAATCGAGCTTGCTTCGCTCTAACACTTCATTAGTGACAGATTGCAGCAATTTATTTATCCTTTCCTGGTACTCGTCCAACTCTTCGGGCAGGGGAACCCACCTTTCCAGAGATCTGCCCTCATTTGTCTGATCTGCGTAAACCGAGGGAAGAAAAAACTGGAGTAGTCGGTAACTGACTGAAGGAGGTGATTCCACAGGAATAATTTTCTCTTCTTCCGGAGGAGCAGGAGGTTCTGGGTCAAAGTGAAAGAGATCGCGTAACGCAGGATCAACCTCCCAATCGAAATAAAGCGGATCTCCCGCGGTATCAGGTTGTAAAGTTCTCGCCAAACGGCGTAATCCATCGGTTGTAACTTGCATTCCAAGACGTGGGACAGCGGCATCCAGTGTCAACAGAGCATCGCCGGCGTTTACAAAAGTCATATACCGCAGGGCCTTTTCCTGGATAAGACCTCTTTCTTCCGCTCCTTCGATGATGTTACCCAATTTTTTCCATGCATCAACAAACAGAGCCCGCAGTGGATCTGCTGCATCAGGTTTGATCTCCCCATCAAGGATTGGCAGCAGTTGATACCGGCAACCAAGAAGGAGATCAAGTAACTGAGCTCGCATTGTAGCATCGACGAAATCGGCACCAGCACTTTTTATGATAAAAACGATAAAAGCATCCCAAGGCTCCAAAATTTTCTGGAAATTCGTCAATTCAGCTGAATTCAGTGGTTTTTCAACCCCAGATGATGTTGGCGTTGAAATGTCATCTCCTGGAACAGTCAATATAAGAGGCACGACTATCCCATTATTATTTATTCTTACCTTGCCGATCACTATCGAATTTAATGCCGCATCAACACGCTCAAGCTCAGCTGGAGAAGAGCAGGCACGAAGAAATGCAAAAATTTCCTGTTGGGGAGGTCGTAAATCAAGTCCAAACTTTTCCAAATGCGGATGAAGAAAACGCTTGGCCAGTTTCCAGACTACTCCCATGACCATCGGCTTTCCCCCTGCACTATCAAAAATGGCGGAATCATCAATATGATACCGTAACTGCCACTGTTCATCCACATATGGAGAAAGTGTCATATCTATATAACCGTTCCATTTCATACCAATTGGCCATATACCCAGAAAGTTGACACCTAGTTGCGCAATAATGTGGGTCGAAAAATGTGGTCTATTGTCACGAATATATAATCGAGGGTTCTCTGAATACAGATAGCGGTAAGAACCTTCTTTATAAAGAACGGTTGGTTTATTCTTGTCTGGGTTAAAATAATTAGCCAAAGAATTTTGCAGAAGGGATGGTCGGAGGCTGAGAGGTAATTCAAGGGTCGTTGCAGCAGTCAGACTGGACGGAAACCAACAAACCGCAAGAAAAGAGATACAAAAAATAAACGACAGCCACGAATTCAGGGGACGCTCGTCCGACCAGATTTTGCAAGAAAGGTTACGCATAAAGCAGCCTGTTCAATATGTTAAACTTGCTTATGTTATGATAAATGTATTAATTTGTCTGGGGATGAATATCTAGAGCCAGGGCAGCTCTGACAATTGAAAGAATGGTTGAGAAGACACGAAGACATAAGTACCCCCAATGTCCATCAATAAGCACTATAGACAAACACCTTTCTTCTGTCAATCTTTCCGATGGTGAAGATTTAATTTGAAATCAGAGCCCCTTTTGACCCTTGAAGTGAGACAAAACAGCAATTTTCTGCCTCAAATGAAACATTTTTCAGTTTATGCATCTCATTGCACCATATTCTGTCTGAGAAATAATGTTTTGGAAAACAACGACGAATAAAAACTCTTTGTTGTTTTCACCGGGACCATGAATATAAAATGATCTGGGGCTGGTTTTGAATAAACTGTCCATCAAACGGATCAACTACGTACGGTATCTTCTTAACCTAAATCAAACAGAGGTAAAATAGTATGAGTGACAATGTATTAATTATCCTGTCCTGCGGAACGGACAATCCAAATCGTTCCACCCGAGCCATTCATCTGGCCAAGGTTGCCAAAGAAAGCGGCAAGAATGTTGCTGTTTTTCTGCTCGACGAAGCTGTTTATATCGCTAAAAAAGGTATCGCTGATCACCTTAAGGCTGCGACCGGAGATATTGCTGATGATCTGCTGGCCTATCTGCAGGAATATGAGGTGCCAATTTACGCCTGCACTCCATGTGCAAAATCACGACAAATTACTGAAGACGACCTGATCAAAGGTGCCAAGATGGGAACCGCTGTCCAAATGATTGAGATGGCCTGTAAAAGTACAGTTATCAGCCTGTAAAAAAAAACATTTTTTGAAACGAAATTTTTCGTGCCCATTATCTGGCTGTCTAGCATTTCGACCCTTTGCCGGGGCAGAACAAAGCCTATTGTTTTGCCCCAATATTTTAAGACCAGGGCTTTATCCTCCTCAACTTCTTTTGAATCAGACGATTTTAAAGTCTTGGCCGGTATGATTAATGAACTTTAGCAACTTTGGGTAGCAATTTAACCACCATAGCACTGCGCATTGTTTGAATGTCATCAACAATAAACCTGACGGAAATGGGGTTATCTCCCACCTTGAAAAGAAAGGGATCCAAGGAGTCGAGGGGTACCTCGTATTCCCGTCCACCGAGCGACTGCAGCAAAGGAGCAAAAAAGTCAGGGTTTTTGTCAGCATCATCTTTTTCAGTTTTCAAAAAAACGGGTTTAATAAAAAGACTTTTTTTCTGTCTGTCAAAACGAAAAAACAGTTCACAAGTTACCGGCAGGCTTACATTCCCTAAAGCCATTTTGACATTCTGACCGGCAATGCTGGTATGCATTGAAATATCACGCCCTAAAATCACGCCATGCAAAAAAATGGATTTCTCACGTATCTGCAATTTATCAAGGGAATCCAGCACGATGCTACCCTGAAACGAATGATTGCTGGATTGTATCGGCAGCGGCAGGCAATCAACAATCGCTTGCCGTAATGCCTCCTCATGTATGGTTAAGGTCACTTTCTGTTGATCGGAAAAACAAAACACATTGTCGCAAGAAAGAAAAACAAGCAAAAAAGCTAAAATGCTGCAAGCTAACTGGCTGAATCGTTTCATGTATATAACCCGGTCCTGAATATCATGGTTCAAGTTTTGACAAGGCAACATTATAGCCGATAACCATTAAGGTATCGCCAGCCTCAAGAACAAGATCTGCCTTAGGAATAAAAGAATAGCGCCGATCACCGTTTTTCTTGATCGAAATCACCTGCACATTAAAACGGTTTGTCAGGTCAATATTTCTCAAGGTTTTCCCTGCCCATCGATTCACAACAAGTTCTTTTATTGACATATCCTGAGCAAAAGGAAGTTCGCTTATAAAACCAGGCATAGCAATACGGTTTGCTAGTTGCCGTGCGGCAAGATGTTCAGGAATAAATACCTCGTCAACACCAATCTTTAACAACAGTTTCTGATGATCGCTGTTAGTTGCTTTCACCCATACCTGCGGAATACCTATTTCCTTTAAGTACATGGAAATCATGGAGCTCGCTGCAATGGAATCTCCGACGCTGACCAGCACATGACTCAGGTCGCCAAAACCGAGTTGCTGCAGAGTCTCTTTGTCGGTTGCGTCCGCCATATATACATAGGGAATGATATTTTGCGCCTTTTTTATATTTTCCGGATTGGAATCAATGCCTATGACTTTACGTCCAAGCTCTACCAAGGTCTGCCCGAATTGAAAACCAAACTTGCCAAGGCCGATTATGCCAATTTCCGAAACATTCTTTTCCATCATATTTTCCTTTCCCAAGCGCCCGTAATTCTTTATCTCCATTTCGCACATGGAAACTGAATCACCCTATCATCATTTTCTCTTCAGGATAGCGATAAAAACGGTCACGGTAAAACCCATGCATTGCATCAAGAAAGATAAGTGGTCCGAGACGGCCAACAAACATCAGTGTAATAATGATACATTTTCCAACAAAGGATAGTTTAGGAGTCAAGCCCGTGGTTAAGCCAACCGTTCCAAAAGCGGATGTAACTTCGAAAAGCGAATCAAGAAATAACCCACGGATTGTCGGATGTGACGCCCCCCATCCTTCTGTTATATTCAGAAGAATCGTAGCAAAGAAAACAATCGTGATTGCAAAAGTCATCAGGGTAAAGGCCTTATTTAATGTCTCCTCATCAATACCCCGGCCTTGGATGACAGTCTGTTTTCTCATAAAAATCTGAGATTGTGAAAAAGCGACAAGTACCCGGAACGTAGTCACCTTAATTCCTCCGGCACACGAACCAGGCGCACCGCCAATAAACATGAGAATCAACATAAAAAGCAAGGAGACATTTGTCATTCCACCAATATCGAGGGTATTGAAACCTGCGGTACGGCAAGTAACTGATTGGAAAACAGAAGAAAGAAGAGCATCAGCCAAGGGCATTCGTGCATTGCCGATATATTCAGACAGATAAATACTAATTGCTCCTCCTACAATGAGTAACAGAGATGTCTTGATAACAACACGGCAATACCATGTTAATGTTCTAACTGGCTTATTTCTTAATTTTCTTCTTACCCACCCTCCGAGCTCCAATAGTATGGAGAATCCTATTCCACCTAAGATAATAAGCGTCATTATTACAATATTGACGAAATAATCACTGCGCCAGGGAGTGAGGTTATCGCTGAAAAGGGCAAAACCTGCATTGCAGAAAGCGGATACTGAGTGAAAAAGAGCTGAAAAAGGATGGAAGGAAACAGGATCGTGTAGATAAAGAAGAAATCCACCGATGCATTCAATGGAAAATGTCCAAAGCATGATATGCACCAAGAAATGGCCAAGATGAAAGCTCTTATCGTGCAGAAGTCCCTGGCCGATAATAATCCTGTCAGTCATTGAGACTTTATGGCGCCAGAGATAAAAAGCCAGAGCGCTGAAGGTCATGATCCCGAGACCTCCCAATTGAATAAGGACGAGAATAACGCTCTGGCCCAACAAGCTGTAACTTGCGCCAGTGTCGACTACAGTAAGCCCTGTAACACAGGTAGCTGAAGTAGCGGTAAAAAAGGAATCAATAAATGAAACAGGTTCCGGTGTCCGACTGCATTGCGGTTGGTGCAGAATACAGGCCCCTATTATGACAACCAGTCCGAAAAATATAATAGGAAGCCAGATCACTGGAAAAGAAAAACGTTTTTTCATTCGAAGGTAAAATACTTACGACAAAAAAATATGCCAAACATCAGCTTTTCCTGCCGTAAAAATGATCTATTTATTTGAATAAAAAGCAAAGTATACCGAAATAGCAACGATTTTCTCCCCGGCAGCCATTCCTGAACAAATCTTATGGTCACACATTCTCCTTTTTCACCCGAATTTAATGGAGAAAAGGCATCATTAAAGTAGCGAGACTTAAAAACACAAAAAATCCACTGACATCTGTCGCTGCAGTAATAAATATACTGGAGCCTAATGCCGGATCCAGCTTCAGCATTTTAAGAGCCAGAGGAATGGCCGAGCCAATCAGTCCCGCAATAACAAGATTACAGACCATAGCAAGAAGCATAATCAATCCTATCCATGGTTTATGAAAGCCGAAATAAGCAATTATCCCGACAATTGATCCAACAATGACTCCATTCAAGAGCCCTACACAGGCTTCCCGCATAATGACTTTACGCCCCTTCCCAACTGGTATCATTCCTAGGGCGATACCGCGTACGGTCACTGCAAGAGTCTGGGTGCCGGCATTGCCGCCAAGTCCAGCTATAACAGGCATCAATGCCGCCAATATTACATACTGGGATATGGTATCCTGAAACCTGCTGACCGTGAACGAAGAGAGCATAGCTGTACAGAGATTGAGGGTCAGCCATGGGCAACGCAACCTGATACTCTGAAGGATGGACGTATTCTCATACTCCTCTGCATCAGTGCTAGCCATTCGCAACATATCTTCAGTCGCTTCTTCCGTAACAACATCAAGCGCATCATCATGGGTTATGATACCGACGAGTGCGGCGCCACCATTAACAACGGGTAAGGCAATCAGGTCGTATTTGGCTATAAGCTCCGCGGCTTTTTCTCGTGGATCAACAGCCCGTATATAAACGACCTCGGCTTTCATAATATCGCCAACGTGAGCAGTGGGTCTGGCAAGAATTAATTTACGCAGGGAGACAAAACCGAGCAAACGCCTGTCATCACCTATAACGTACGCGTAATAGATTGTCTCCTTCCCCGGCCATTGCCGACGAAGCTTTTCCAGGGCTTCGGTAACGGATAGATCCGGCGTGAGTGTCACATATTCTGAGGTCATGACAGAGCCGGCCATGCTCTCTTCATAAGAACTGAGCTTACGGATATCTTCTCTTTCCGCTTTGGCCAGAAGAGGAAAAACCGATTCCTTGGCTTCATCAGGTAATCTCTTGAACAGATCGACACGTTCGTCAGCGGACATCACGGTAAGAAGATCTGCCAACTCATCCTTGTCGATGTTTTCCGTAAGATATACCTGGAAATCGAGATTGAAATAGCCAAAAACGGCCGCCCGTTTCCATGGCTGCATCGCGGAGAGTACCCCCCATACGGATTGTGGGGGCTGATCTGTTAAAATTTCAGCCAGAGTTGCTTCAGGAAGCGAGGCGCAAAGATCCCGGCGAATCTCACCTTCACCGTTTAAAAGAAGATTGCGCAGTTCATGCGCATATTCAGGAGTGGTCATTGTTCTCCTCCAGTCTGAGCAGCATTTTGATGCCGGACTGGAAGGAACTTATCTTAAAAAGACTTGCTCAGGGGGTTATCTGTGAATACCCTGAGCCATTCGCATTTCGCATCCGGTCAGCAGCGCTTAGTGCTGTCAGCAAATTATGCCTACCAGGGCTAGGGTCGTCCATTTAAAAACCTTTTGAGACAATTCATAGAAACATCCAGGAACAAAGGACTGGCATTAAAAAAGTACCGAATCAGTCAGCCTAGATATACCATACAAAAACTTTAATATAATAGCTCTAATACTCAGAATGTCAAAGTAATTTTAGCTCAAAATATTCTCATTCAAATCAATCGGCAATTGCTTTTTTTATTTATGCAAAATTTTACCGGGTTTTAACACAATCATAAAAACAGGTTTTTCCCTGATAATTGGTAAAAACAAGTTGATCACCTTCACTAACTATATAATTGGGTAAAATAGGAATTTTCCCCCCCCCGCCTGGAGCATCAAGGGCGTATGTGGGTATGGCAAGACCAGAGGTATGGCCGATAAGGGATCGCATGATATCCCGTCCTGTTTCAATTGGTGTCCTAAAATGATTGGTTCCTCTAGTCATATCAGCCTGAAAAAGATAATATGGTCTTACCCTGATTCTTAGTAACCCATGCATCAATGTACGCATAATGTTCGGATTGTCATTAACCCCTCGCAACAGCACTGTCTGACAACTCAGCGGAATACCCGCTTCAGCCAGACGGACACAAGCTTGTGCCGCTTGCGGTGTTATTTCAGCAGGATGGTTGAAATGTGTGTTTATATAGAGTGGGTGGAATTTTTTTAGGAGTTTTGCCAGACGGAGCGTTATCCGCATCGGCAATGTACAGGGAACTCGTGTCCCGATGCGGATTATCTCGACAGAAGGAATACTGCGCAGCCTCAATAAAATGGATGCAAGATGGTCATCGTCAAGGAGAAGCGGATCTCCACCCGAAATCAACACATCCCTTATTTCAGGGTTGCTGCGGATGTAATTAATCCCTGCTGCGATAGTTTCAGGTGTTATGAGCATCCTGCTTGTTCCAACTTTGCGTTTACGCGTGCAAAAACGACAATAAATCGCGCACTGAGATGAAACAAGGAAAAGAACCCTATCCGGGTATTTATGGATCAGATTGGGGACAGGACTGAGATTCTCTTCATTCAATGGGTCTGGATAACAGATTTCATCCTGAAGTTCTTCCACAGAGGGAACCGCCTGGAGCCAGAGGGGATCACCTTTCTTTTGGATTAAGCCGAGGTAGTATTGATTAACCCGCATGGGATATACAGAAGCTGCCCGGGCACTCCCCTCTTCGGAGGGACCGAATCGGTCAGGGAGATCCTCTATTTTAATAATGCTTTTTTTCAGAATGTCACGCCATCCTTGCATAGACATAATCCGTTTTTTTTTGGTAAAATTATTATTATAAAAAATAAAACTCAATCAGATGGCAAAACTAGCATTTTTGCACTTTCTCTCAAATGACAAAAAATAAAAAATCACCCCGCTACCTTGCTCTTTATGCGTCAGGGCAACTCGCAGCAAGAATCAACTGCCTAAGGAAGATTCTTGCAGATTGCACGCTTTGCCCACGATTATGCAGAGTTGCCAGGGATGCGGGAGAGACTGGGTTCTGCCGCACAGGAGCAAATGCGGTTGTGGCGAGTTATTCCCCTCATTTCGGCGAAGAGGCTTGCCTCGTAGGCACCTGCGGTTCTGGAACAATTTTTTTCAGCAACTGCAATCTAGGATGTGTTTTCTGTCAAAATTTCAGCATCAGTCATTCTGGTGAAGGCATAACTCTTGACAGCGGGCAACTGGCAGCAATCATGGTCAGCCTCCAGAAACAAGGATGCCACAATATCAATCTTGTAACACCGAGCCATGTAGTCCCACAGATTGTAGAAGCACTTCCTGCGGCAATCGAAAAAGGACTTAATATTCCTCTCGTTTACAACACAAACAGTTATGACTCGGTGGAAACCTTGCTCCTTCTTGATGGAATTATCGATATTTACTTACCTGATTTCAAATTCTGGAGCAATGCCTCATCCTCGCGTTTTGCCAATGCGCCAGATTACCGGGAAAAAGCCATTGCCGCAATCCGGGAAATGTATCGTCAGGTAGGTGACCTGAAGGTAGATGAAAACGGAGTCGCCACAGAAGGAGTTCTGGTCCGTCATCTCGTCATGCCCGGTTGTCTGGAGGAAACCAGAGAGATCCTGCAGTTTCTCGCATCTGTTTCCAAAGAGCTTCACGTAAACATTATGGAACAGTACCAACCGCTGCACAAGGCTACCCAGTTTCCTCCTATAGACAAACCGCTCTCCCACGAAGAGTATCTGCTGGCTCTCGATTACGCTGAAAAAGCAGGTCTAAAAAAACTTGAACAACATGGCCTTCTCTATTTGCTAAAAAAAATGATGCAGATATAAAAAAGTATGCTCTCCCCAAATAAGTTACATTTATATTCCTGCTGGATAATCCGGGCAGCACCGAATAAATCATAAAATCCCGGGGAGACGCTATCTCACTTCCAAGAAAACCTTCATGTTTTCTTGGGGGAATCACTAGATATTGTTGTAATTTGTTTATCCGT
>QKJV01000357.1 GCA_003249165.1 Desulfobulbaceae bacterium
AAAAAATTTGTCTGGACCAAGGCGGCGGAAATGCTGCCGCATGGCAGATCACGGAATTTTAACCAGGCATTGATGGAACTCGGCGCCCTTGTCTGCCTGCCGAAAAAACCACTTTGCGACGGCTGTCCGGTTGTTTATTGGTGTAAAGCTTACAAACTGGGCATTGTTCACGAACGGCCGGTTCTGCCGACCAAAAAGAAAAACATTATTATCGAAATGGCCACCGGCATTCTTCGCCGTGGGGAGAGAATCCTAATCCAGAAAAGGCATGCAGATGACGTCTGGGGCAATCTCTGGGAGTTCCCAGGAGGCCGACTGAAGACAGGCGAGACCGCCCAACAGGCGGTCGTACGGGAATTTCTGGAGGAAACGGGACTCATTGTCAAAGTAACCCGGGAAATTACCAGTGTCCGGCACACCTACATGCATTACCGGGTCATTCTCCATGGATTTTTCTGCGATGTTATCGGCAGCGAAAAGAAAGAACCGGGCATTTTCGCAGCCCAGGAAAACAGGTGGGTGCCTTTTTCAGAGCTGGATCAGTTTGCCTTTCCATCAGGTCACCGCAAACTGATTGCTTATATCGCCCAGAAAGGGTTGCAAATATAGCAACGGCATTCAAGTCGGTTTCAACGGCACATTCATAACAAAATTACAGCTCATCTCGTACCCGCCTAAATGCACCAGGGCGTCCTCCTCATTTGTCGCATCAGCGGCAAGTTTGGGAGGATCATCGAATCCGTGATGGACGCGTTTAGCCGGAAGAGGGAAAAAAGGGCAATTCTCATCGGCATGACCGCACACAGTGACCACCAGATCAAATATCTTTTCCGGCAGATCAGTTATTAATTTGGATTCATGGCCGCTGATATCCACCCCAGCTTCTGCCATCACTTTTACGACAAGAGGATTAAGCCCATGGATTTCAATTCCGGCGGGATATGGGACAATATCATTATCTCTGAATCTCTGAGCTTTTTTGCCCAGCCTTCAGCCATCTGACTACAGCAGGAATTGCCGATACAGAGGAAAAGAACTTTTACTTTATCCATGGAAGTCAGGCCCTATTCCAACCAGGATAGCACACCTTTTCTTGATGGCGTTTTGCCGGTACATTTTATTTTGCCGCCAACGACCACCGCCGGAGTGGCAAAAACCCCAAGCCGAGCTATCTCACTAAATTCAGTAATCTTCTCCACGCTTGCATTGATTCCCTTCTCTGCCAGCACCTCTTTAACAATTTTTTCCGTTTTCGGCACATTTCGCACAGCCCGGACCACATATCTTGATTTCCATTTTTTCTCCTGCTTCCTTCAATAGCTCTTTGCTCCATCCGGCAGGAATTTAAATAATCAGATTAAAAAGAAATCCCGTAAACAGAATACCCGCCCCGACAACGCCGATGAAAACCGCAATCAATAACGGTTTCAAGACTCTACGAAGAATTACCATTTCCGGCAGCGACAATGCGATGACACTCATCATAAAAGCCAGAACCGTTCCAAGGGCCGCGCCCTTGCCAAGCAGAGCCTGGACTACCGGGACGATACCTGCGGCATTGGAATACATGGGAATGCCGACAAGGACCGCAGCGGGGACCGACCACCATGCATCCCTGCCCATGATGGATGCCATGAAATTTTCCGGCACATAGCCGTGAATGAAGGCACCAACGGCGATACCCGCAACAACATAGAGCCACACCTTGCCGACAATATCCCGGACTGCCTCACCTCCCATGCGAATACGTTCCAGCCATCCGAGTTTCTGTTCGATGACGATCTGCTCGCCCATGCGAATCTCCCGGACCCAGTCCTCAATATGATGTTCGAGATGTAACCGGCCGATAATCCAACCGGCAATTATGGCGACGGCAAGCCCTGTTGCCATATAGAGGGCTGCAATTTTCCAACCGAGCAGGCCATAAAGCAGGACAACGGCAATTTCGTTGACCATCGGGGCAGAGATGAGAAAGGAAAGCGTTACACCGAGAGGGACACCTGCCTGAACAAAACCGATAAAAAGCGGCACTGCTGAACAGGAGCAGAATGGCGTGACAATACCCAGTAGAGCAGCCAGAACGTTTCCGGCAGATTCCCGCTTGCCTGCGAGAATTTTGCGGGTCCCTTCAGGGGTAAAATAAGACCGAATTATACCGACGACAAAGACAATCAGCGTGAGCAACAACAGTACTTTCGGCGTATCATAGACAAAAAACTGAAGGGATGACCCTAAATGGCTGTTACGGTCAATACGGAAAATATCATATACCAAAAAATTAGAAAAAGGCAGCAGTTGGTTATAGACGACATACCAGACGCCCAAACCGGCAAGACCCCCAAAAAACTGCCTGAAAATTTGGTTATTCCCCTCTGTTTGCGAGTCACCCTGGCAGTCATTCCCGCCGCAATTACATATTTTAATTTTTTCCATAGTTTTCATTTATCCTTGTTACTCAATGCAAAAACGAAATTATCAGGCAGCGCAGCTTCGTTCGCGGTTAATTTGCGGCAACCTGCTGATCATTTCTTGAATTATCGGATCATCATCAAGCCAGGTCTGCAGATGAGCAAGCATCGCTTCGGAATAAACGGTGTCATTGCCATCTGTCAGGCGGTAAATAATCCACACCCCCTCTTTACGGTAGGTAACGAGCCCCGCGTCCTCGAGGATCTTCAGATGTTTGGAAACGGTAGGCTGGGCGAGACCAAGCAGTTCCCGCAACTCGCAGACGCAGAATTCTTTTACCCCAAGCATCTTGAGTATTTTTACCCGGCTCGGGTCTGACAATGCCTTCATCACGCGAACAAATTGCCTCATGCTCCCTCCACAGTTGTTTATATATTACTATATGGTAATCTATAAACAATTATTAATTCTGTCAAGACAAGAGAATAAATACTGGTAAGGAGCAAGTACAACATCCTAAAATTAGAATATTTTGCTCTTTATCAAGAAGTATCAGAACTTAATGATTTTGCTAGAAATGTAAAATTACCATGTATTTGAAAGGAAATCGACAGAGGCCTCTTTGGGCAAGAAACATCTGATGGGGAGAGAGTCCAGTTGGTTTTCACATTACCATTGCCGAATAGTTTGTTCCTTTGCCGGGAAACATTGATAACATAGGCGCATTTGGAATGTTTTGTTATGATTTTGTAACAGATTAAAGAAATGAAAGCACTTAACTCCAGCACAGACAATGGTGAAATACAAACCTCATTGCTCTGCCGTGGTTCAGTTCATCCCGCATCATGTCACCTTCGCCCTTCAGGTCAAGGTCGACATTGCAGCGTGATGTTAAAAATGAGAGGATGACACCTTATCTTTCGGGTAAAAATTTATCTAATTTCTAAAGCTTCACATTTAATCTGACGACAGTGAACCATCATCCGCCCCAAATTATACATTGTGCAACAAAAAAAATTGTTCTTTACTGCCGTGCAGTAGCTAAAGCAAGTTGCGCAGCTCGCAGCGACGCTCCTCCTCCTCCCAGTTTTGTTCGCACCTCGGCCAGATCCTTCAGCAAACGTTGCCGTTTGATGGTTCCGGGACGGATATCCTGGAGCGCTGCGATGATGTTAGCGGGATCAGCCTCACGCTGCAGCAGTTCCCTCACGACCTCCCTACCGGCGATCAGGTTGACCAATGAGGCATATTTGATTTTAATCAGCATATTACCCACCAACCAGGTAAATGGGGACACCTTATAGGAAACGACCATTGGAACATCAAGAATAGCAAGCTCCAGGGTTACCGTTCCTGATGAAGCAACAACCAGATCGCATGCAGCCATGAGATCATAACGATTCTCGGCGATCACTCTGACATC
>QKJV01000045.1 GCA_003249165.1 Desulfobulbaceae bacterium
GAATGATGAATTTGCCCAGGATGTTGGCGAAGAATTTAAAACCCTTGATATGCTTAAAGATCATTTGCGAGGCAAACTGGAAAAACAGAAAAAAGACGCGCAGACCGGTGACCTGACAGACAAAATTATGTTCAAGATTTTGGAAAAACATGATTTCGAGGTTCCGAATAAACTTGTTGCCTATGAGGTAAATGAGCAGATCAAACAACTAGAAGATCAGTTACAGAAACAGGGACTGACTCTCGAATCAGCGGGCATGAATCAGGAAAAACTGGTCACTGAATACAAGGAAGCCGCCGCAAAACGAGTACGTGGAGATTTTATCCTCAAAAAAATTGCTGAAACGGAAGAAATAAAGCTCAGTGATGAGGATATCAATAAAGGTTTTGAACGAATCGCCAACCAGTATGGGATGCCGATCGATGAAGTAAAAAAATATTTCCGCAGCCGTAACGAACTGCTGCCTTTCATGAATGAACTTCTGAGTGAAAAAATTATTGAGTTCTTACGTGAAAATGCCGTTATCAAAACTGTACCGGCGGGTGGCAGCGAATCTTAATTAGCAGGAGCTAACGCATGAATTTGATCCCAGTAGTTGTCGAACAGAGTCCCCGCGGTGAACGGGCCTATGATATATATTCCCGCTTGCTGAAGGAAAGGATTATTTTCCTCGGTGGTTCGGTAAATGACGATGTCGCGAATGTAATCATAGCTCAGTTGCTTTTTCTCGAAGCGGAAGATCCTGATAAAGACATTACTTTTTATATAAACTCGCCAGGTGGGGTTGTGACTGCAGGTCTGGCCATTTATGATACAATGCAATATATAAAATGTGATATTGCTACCCTTTGTATGGGGCAGGCCGCGAGTATGGGTGCTTTTCTTTTGTCAGCAGGGGCAAAAGGTAAGCGTTATGCCCTGCCTAACTCAAGAATTTTGATTCATCAACCTATGGGCGGTTATCAGGGGCAAGCATCAGATATCGATATTCACGCCCGAGAGATTCTGCGCATGCGTGAAGACCTGAACAGACTTCTTGCTGATCATACAGGGCAATCTCTCGAAAAAATCCGACAGGATACGGAGCGGGACTACTTCATGAGTGCTGCTGAAGCTCGCGATTATGGTCTGATCGACAAGGTTCTCGGCAGGCGGGAAAACGTTGACGAGGAGGTATAATTATGGGGGGTGACCATAATGATATTGACGTGATCTGTTCCTTTTGCGGGAAAAGCCAGGACGAGGTCAGAAAACTTATTGCTGGCCCTAATGTGTATATCTGTGATGAATGCATTGACTTGTGCAATGAAATTGTCAGTGAAGACCGCCTGCATGATCTTGAGGAGCAACATGGGGGGGCTGTATTAAAACCGCGAGAAATTAAGGAGCATCTTGATCAGTATGTTATCGGTCAGGATTTCGCCAAGCGGATTCTTTCAGTAGCCGTTCACAATCATTATAAGCGGGTTGAGTCCAAATATACCAATACTGAAGGGGATGTCGAGCTGCAGAAAAGTAATATTATCCTCATCGGGCCCACCGGTAGTGGTAAGACTCTTCTGGCTCAGACTTTAGCCAGGATACTTAATGTCCCCTTTGCCATCGCTGATGCAACAACACTGACCGAGGCTGGATATGTCGGTGAAGATGTTGAGAATATTCTGGTAAATTTACTACAGGCCGCTGACCATGACATTGAAAGAGCCAGCCGGGGTATCGTTTATATCGATGAAATAGACAAGATTGCCAGAAAATCGGACAGCGCTTCAATAACCAGGGATGTTTCCGGCGAAGGTGTTCAGCAGGCTCTGCTGAAAATTATTGAGGGGACCGTTGCAAGTGTACCTCCCAAAGGAGGCAGAAAGCATCCTCAGCAGGATTATGTCAGGATAGACACATCAAATATTCTCTTTATCTGTGGTGGTGCTTTTGTTGGTCTCGATAAGGTAATAAAAAGAAGAACCGGGACAAAATCCATTGGTTTCGGTGCGAAAGTTATCGGTGAAACCAAGAAGAAAGTGGGGGAGGTACTTGCCTCTGTCCAGTCTGAGGATTTGCTTCAGTTTGGCTTGATTCCCGAACTTGTTGGGCGCTTGCCGGTTATTGCCACCATGGAAGAGCTTGAAGAAGAGGATTTGGTAAAAATTTTACGGGAACCGAAGAATGCATTGACCAAACAGTATATAAAACTGTTTGAATTTGAAAATATTCGTTTACGGTTTACCGAAGGAGCACTTGTCGCTATTGCCAGAGAGGCAATGAAACGCAAATCAGGAGCCAGAGGATTACGGGCTGTTATGGAAAAGGCTATGCTCGATATTATGTTCGAACTCCCATCTGAGGCGAATGTCAAGGAGTGCGTTATCAGCGAGCAGGTAATTCTTAATGGTGACTATCCCGTCGTCCTTTACGAGAATGAAACCAAAAAAAGCGCTTAAAAGAATCCTTTGCAGTTGACTGTGTCAGAATCAGGAAAGCAGTAGGCAGACAAAATTCCAAAAGCTGAAAATTTTTTCCTTATGGGGTTGCCTTCTGCTTTTCCCTCAGCCTTTCCGAGCGCAGCAAAGCGTAATATGTATTTTCAAAATATCTGAAGAAACTATTGCATAAAGACGATTTAATAGAGCATTCTATATAAGATAATCAACACCGCAGCCAAAAGAGATGTTTCTGCACCCAGGGAAAAGATGGTTATCTCTGATTCTTTATTAAATGAACAATCGCAGTCGTATTTTCACGGCCGATCTTTTGGCTAATCCGTTTTAATCCGATAAAACCTTTACAACAAAACTTTCTATATGTCAGAAATCGAAACAAATATTTATCCTATGATGCCATTAAGGGATATCGTGTTGTTCCCTTTTATGGTAGCCCCTCTCGTCGTTGGACGGAGTAAGTCCATTAAAGCGCTTGAACAGGCCATGTCCGACCGGACGAGTATTTTTCTAAGTACTCAGCGTGATGCTTCAGTTGATGACCCGGATGAAAATGGTGTCCATACGATAGGAACTGTTGCCTCCGTACTGCAACTGCTAAGACTGCCTGACGGTACGATCAAGGCACTTGTCGAAGGGAAGCAACGGGGCAAAATTACTTCCTTTCTCCCCGGTTATGACTATTTCACCGTAAAGGTAGAGGAGTATCAGGAGACTGCTCAGGCAGACAATTTCACAGTTGCTTACATGCGGGAAATACTCTCTTCCTTCAGGCAGTATGCCAAACATAATAAGAAGATACCGAATGAGGTCGTCAAATCGCTCGCAAAGATTGACTTTCCTGCCAAATTCGTCGATTTTTTGGCTGGTCACTTGCCGGTAAGTACCGAGGAAAAGCAACAGATTTTGAATACCATCCCTCTGCTTGAAAGAATGGAGCTGGTGCTGAGTCTTATTCACAAAGAAAGTGAAATTGCTTCTCTGGAGGAGAGAATACGTGACCAGGTGAAGAAAAAGATGGAAAAAACCCAGAAGGACTATTATCTGGCCGAACAGTTAAGGATCATCCAGAAAGAGATGGCCGGCGGCAAAGATGATGTCAGTTCTGAATTGGCTGAACTTGAGCAGCAGATTGAAAAGAAGAAGATGCCGAAGGCTGCCAAGGATAAAGCGCAACAGGAATATAAGAAGCTGAAGATGATGCCTCCGATGTCTGCAGAGGCCACGGTCGTCCGTAATTATATCGATACTATTCTTAGTTTACCTTGGCTGGAGAAAACAAGGACAAAAATCGATATCAAAAAAGCGGAAAAAATACTCAATGAAGACCATTTCGGGCTGGCTAAACCAAAAGAACGCATTTTGGAATATCTGGCAGTACAAGTACAGGT
>QKJV01000046.1 GCA_003249165.1 Desulfobulbaceae bacterium
GATAATATTCAGGATTTATCTTCACAGCCCTTTCATAACAAGAGACCGCACCAGCCTGATTGCCAGCCTCTTGCAGCGCATTCCCTAAATTATAATGGGCGGAAGCGGAATTCGGCTCAAGCGCTATGGCCCGTTGATAACTGTTCACGGCCGCCTGATATTGTCTAAATCCCTGGAAGGCTATTCCCAGATGAACATGGAAATGGGCAACTGAATCATTCTGCTGGATTGCTAAAGTAATATACTGAACCGCCGCTTTGTAGTTTTGGACCTTTAGCGCAACAACACCTATGAGATGCAAAGCATGTGCATTTGTTGCATATCGGCTGAGGATAGCCCGACAAATTTTTTCCCCTTCCGCTAATCGGTTCGCATCAATCAGTTTTTGCGCTTGAAGAAGTTGTTTTACTACCACGCCGTCGACTCCCTGTGCTGTATCGCGAACTGCAAAATTTGACTGCGGATGCCGATTTAGTCGCATTGTCAATGTCCCCATGATTTCTTTGTCTCCTGCAATTTCATTACAGATCATTGTTGTCAAAGCTCAAAGTTCCAACAAATTCCAATTGTCATTGAAACAGGGAACTTCCGGGGAAAAGACCTTTGTCAGGCGACCAAACTTCATAGCCCCTTTTCCGTTAAGGCAGGAGTCCCTGTGCCATCTCTGAATTTCCTTAAAATACGAACTTTGGCTGATGTCGTACTGAATGGCTGAGAATATCCCCCCGACTCTTCCGCACGAGCCCGATTAATAATGTCGGTAGCCAACAACACTATTGGGGTAAAAAAGTAACACTGACTATATCGGTAAATTCCAGGGAATTATTAACAGGAATTTTTCACACCAGGGATATCCCTTGCAAAGAAGAGGGAAAAGAAACCTGACGCTCTCACTTTTGAAACAAAGCAATTTATCAGAGGAATTTCTGTTAAGATGAACAAAACAACACAGGAAAGCAGAGTACGAAACCTAACGGAGAGTATTATATGTTCAAACGCCGCGACGCCTTATCAATAAAACATTCAATTATTTGATATCAGAATTTTCCCCTTCTTCCGCCGTCCCGCCTTCTCCAGCATCGAGAAGTATTCTTCTGCCGAAAAGACGAACGGCTAAAATACTTATCTCATAAAGCACCACCAGCGGAACCGCCATCAGTACCTGATTGATGACGTCAGGGGTGGGAGTGAGGATCGCGGCAATTACGAAAGAGAGGAGAAATGCGTACTTACGGTTACGGCTCAGAAAAGGTTGGTCGACAATACCCAGCTTAGCCAGCAGTACCATGAAGACCGGCATTTCAAAAATAACTCCAAATGAAATAAGCAGACGAAGACATAAAGAAAAATATTCCGTGATAGTGGGAAGGGCGGTCAAAAAATCCGTCGTATAGCCCATCAGGAAACGAAAAGCGGGAGGAAATACTACATAATAACCGAAAGCTGCGCCACCGAGAAAACAGAACGAGGAAAGGAAGGTAAAAGGAACGACTACCTTTTTTTCATGCTGGTACAAACCGGGAGCAACGAAAACCCAGATTTGCCAGAAAATCACAGGACAAGCCAGGAGAATTCCGCTTACAAGGGCTAATTTCAGATAAAAAAAAAGGCCTCCTGATACGAGGTAAAAATAAGGCTGGACCCTTTGGGCAGGACATCAAAGAGGGGGCGGACAAACCATTTGCCTATATCCTGAATAAAATAATAGGAAATGCCAAAACCAACGGCCACGGCAACAATGGAACGGATCAGGCTGGTCCGGAGATCGCGCAGGTGCTCGGTTAATGCCTGTTTTTCCATGTCTTCCATAATTTCCTGTAATCCTCTTTATATGCAGTTTCAGGTAAATTTTACCAATGAAAAGCCACTATAGTCTCACCCTGCTTTTCGGTCAAGCAAAGTGTCGCCAGGTTGAAATGAAAAAATCCTTCCGGGTTATGATTGAAATCGTCCCGAAAAACCGGTATGTATTGCCATGCTTACCAATCAACAGATATCATTGTGTCGTCCTGGAGTGGAAAAACTGGCGAATCCTGTCTTGCCGCTTGCTCGTCTCGCCGCCATGCTCTATATTACCGGTCCTTTTGCAACCCTTGAAGCACTTTTAGACGAACTCATCGAGCCGGTGGAAACAGCAGGTCTCCGTTTTGAACAGCCAGCGGAACGCCTTCGACCTTTTCTGGCCGCCATGCGGCCGATCGAGCGCCTTAAACATCCCGGCGAACCAAGCAGATTGATTGTCGATGAAAATCTGCAACCCGCAGAACAATTTGCCGCCCTTGACAGCTGGATAGCCCAAAATATTCTTACCCAGGAGCTTGAAGAAATAAACAGCCTGCTTTGCGGTCCTTGTGGCTGCACTCTATGCTGTACCGGCCCGTCATCTGATCTGGCGCAAGAATTTTTTGAAATTCCCCTGCAGGAAAACGAAACCGGACTTTTCCATCTTCCTTCATTCGATACCCCTGCCACACGATCTGCTTCCGCCGATGATGATCTGCCGTTCACCATAAACAATATCCCTTTCTATGCCAATTCTGCAGCTCTCTATCACTGGCATACAGGCTGGAGCATGATCCTGCCACGCCTGAGTTGTTGCCCGAATCTGGATGCCGCAAGTGGCGGCTGCCGTATTTATCCGAACAGACCCGATGTCTGCCGCAGGCCCCAGATCTTTCCATATATGCTGGAGCGGGAACCAAGCCTTGACTTTGATTACGAGGGCCGCCCGCATGCTCCCTGCTTATGTGATCCGGGCCAAAATTCTGGCAATCTGGGATTGCCCCTATGTCAGGGAGTTCCAGAACGACATCGCATCCTACGCCGCAATCTGCGGCCTGGAGCCGATTTTCAAGCAGAACAAGGCTTAATGATTCTGTAAAAATCAGTAATCTGCCATTATGCAAGGGCGGTTCGCAAACCACCCTGACTCGCACAACACGCTATTACCGTAATACATTCTAGGCATGAACAGATTCACCAAAGAAATAATCATTGCTGCTGACAACAAATTGACTGCCTGCGAACTGCTGGCCACAGAAACAGGACTTTCAAAAGGAAAGATTAAGGATGCCATGACCAAAGGAGCCGTCTGGCTCAAAAAAAAGAAAGGGAAGTTACAAAGAATACGCAGAGCAACTGCCGCCTTGCTACCCGGCAGCGTGCTGACCATACACTACGATGCTGCGCTGCTGGCTCTTGCCCCACCACCGGCCAGCTGTATCAGTGATCAAAAACACTACAGTATCTGGCACAAACCGGCTGGACTCATGGCTCAGGGAAATCAATATGGCGACCACTGCTCCCTGCTGCGGCAGGGAGAACAGCACTTCCATCCACATCGTCCTGTTTTTCTCGTGCACCGGCTTGATCGCGAGACAGAGGGACTCATGATAATTGCCCACTCAAGGGAAGCAGCGATGTCTCTTTCACGACTCTTCCAAAATCATCTTATCGACAAACGCTATCAGGTGGAAATTCTCGGTAACATCTTCAATCGACCTGAAAACAGTATCTCTTTCCCTTTGGACGGCAAGGAGGCCATAACCGAGTATGAGGCAGTAACTTATGACTCAGCAACTAATACAAGCAGGGTTATGGTCCATCTCAAAACAGGCCGCCTCCACCAGATTCGTCGTCATTTTGAGCTTATAGGCCATCCCGTTATTGGTGATCCCCGCTATGGAACAGGCAATAAAAACAAGAAAGGACTGCAACTCGTGGCCGATCAGCTTCGGTTCGTCTGCCCGTTTACCAAAAGGGAAATGATCTTTCAGCTACAAAACAGATAAAATTCTTTGCTGTCCACCTGCCCTGGAAACGGGTGACATCAATTGGAATCAGAGGCGTTACCCCTTCCCGGACGCTCTTCGAGCAGCACTGCTTACACTTTTTTTGGCCATCGCCAAAACAGAATAAACGGCCATCAAACAACTCCAAATCACTTAATTATAATTTATAAATAGCAGGAACCACATGAGAGGAAGGGGCAGCAAAATAGCCTCAGGCTGGCTCCCGATTCATCAGCCCGATGATCAAGATATTGAAACAATATTACCAGATATCCCAAACGCCGTCGTCCATAAAACAAGCAAGGCAAGCTGGCGATGCAGACCATCGCCGCACGCTACGCAATCCCGCATCCCTCCATCTGTTTGATCCCAATCAAACCATGGCCAAATCTGTTTTTTTAAGAGCCCAATCCATATATATCCGCATATTTTGCTTGGAGATAACGCATATAGGGGCCGGCGTTGATCGTCTCTCCAGTTACTTGCAGGACCAATTCCTGAGGTTGGAATTTACGGCCATGCCGATGAATCTTTTCACGCAACCAGCAGAGAAGCGCTTCAAATTTACCCTGCCGTAATCTGTCTTCTATGTCATTGATATCCGAGCTTATTTTCTCCCACAACTGCGCAGAAATCAAATTTCCCAAGGCATAGGTGGCGAAATAACCGAGTGAGCCATATGCCCAGTGAACATCCTGTAAGACCCCCATGGCATTATTCGGCGGTCTTACTCCAAGATACTCTTCCATTTTACCGTTCCAGATTTCACAAAGATCTGCTACAGCAATACTTCCTTCAATCATGCCGATCTCCAGCTCGAGGCGCAGCATTATGTGCAAATTATAGGTTGCCTCATCCGCATTAACCCTGATGAGGGAAGGTTCAACCTTGTTTATCGCTCGATAGAAAGTCTTGAGGTCGATCTTATTCAAGGCAGAAGGGAAATGTTTACAGTATTCCGGATAAAAATATTCCCAGAATGGCAGCGAACGGCCGACAATGTTTTCCCACAGACGAGACTGTGATTCATGAACCGCCAACGAGGTGCCGCCTGCGAGGGGACTTCGCTCATATTCAGAATTACATCCCTGCTCATACAAGGCATGTCCTGCTTCATGCATGGTACTGAAAAGTGAAGCAGTCGGGTTTTCTGCTTCAAAACGAGTGGTGATCCGGACATCATTGACGCTGAAATTCGTCGTAAAGGGATGAGCGGATTTGTCCTGTCTTCCTCTCTCCCAGTCATAGCCGAAAGCTGTAATGACATGAACCCCGAAATCCCATTGCCGCTTTTCATCAAAAGAAATTTTGAGAAATGAGTCGTCGACCTGCGGCTTGGTCGAAATTTCCTTGATCAATTCCACCTGTTTTGGCCGCAGATCGGCAAAAATAGCATTCACATCTGCTGTCTTCATACCTCGTTCATACTGGTCAAGCAGGACATCATAGGGGTGATCGGCAGGAGGGAAAAAAGTAACATAATTCCGGTTCAAGCCAACAATCTTCTCCAGATGTGGCCGAAATAAGGCAAAATCGGACGCCGCCCTTGCCTGAACCCAGGCTTCAAAGGCGCGCGAGGTAACCAGCGCGAACTCAGATACAAAATCAGCAGGGACGCAAACCGCTCGATCATAATCATGGCGGGTGACCTGCAACAATCGGGCAATATCGGAATCAGGCGCAGCGTCGGAGATTTCCTCCTCCAAATCCTTTAGCAGTATGCCGATTTCATCGGCAGTAAATTTTTGATGCGCGATAGCACTGAGGGTTGCAAGTTGATGTCCCCGTGACTCATTCGCCCCTCTCGGCATATAGGTCTGCTGGTCCCAGCTTAACAGAGCTTCTGCGTTTTTGATATCAGCAATTTCAGCCAGAAGCACTTTTAGTCTCTGCAATTTATCACTCATTGCTTCTCCTTTTCTTTGTCGGATAGAAAAATCGATCCGCTTGCCTAGCCAGGTTGATTTAATGAGAAAAAATTTCTTTCTTCAGATATGTTATCCGCCATCTTTTATTTATCCGTTCCGGTGTCTTCATGCAGAGTCATGGCAGGACTCCAATGAATAAAACTGCTCCTTGAGGATAGCATTCATATTCTCCATAGAATTTCACCCTGTTATCTAATAGCATTAATTTGCCTGACCATATCAATATTATGCACAACGAGGGGAGTCTGTCCTGGAGACCGCCTGAGGATAAAACGCTCATGTCCGCATCCCTGTATAGATGCAGGGAAGAGGCACTAACGACAACTGTGTCCCGGGTAACTTGTAATTGCTTTTCCTGCTTTATTGGGCATACCGGAGCCGTTGTCCGCTCAATGAATTCTCTGCGAAGAGAAAAAGAAACAATTACGTGATTGCAAACATAAAATCAAGCAACAAGAATAACAACTAGCATTCTTCACGATTCTTCCTTGGACTCACAGCGGAAACGCAAAGGACAATATCTCAGGCAATTTTTTCTCTCCCTGACTCCTTGATTAGATGGACCTTGCCTGGTGCAACCACCACAGTGGATTAATTTTGCGAATTTTTTTTGCGGAAAGATATTCCCAGAAAATCCGACAAGAGGGGAGAGCTTTGTGCTTCGTCTGAAAAATTTGCTGTTCGGAAAAGAC
>QKJV01000399.1 GCA_003249165.1 Desulfobulbaceae bacterium
GGATACAATTGATCTTATTGGTATCATTAAAAAACCGATCATATCGGACAGGAATGGTACGTCTCAAAAAAAAATTGAAAATATTCCTTGTTTTCTCTCTGGTGCTCTATTAGTGCTTGGTCAACTATGTGTCAAATTGAAGAAAAAAAATTGCAAGTCTTTCCAAATGATGTTAATATTTTATTATGGTTCTGCACAATTCTCAGTTGAATGCTTTATTTTTAATACATCGGGGAATACTGTTATCGGTTTAATCGACGTTTTTGGGAACATGAGTTGCCCATGCGGCTGCTGAATGCGTGCCTGGCACATGTCCCAGTTTCATAACTGAGAATTGTGCAGAGCCATATATTTTTATTATTAATTTTTTGGCCCTATATCATCGTTTCGTCCACTTAAGAATTTGGGGAATTGTTCAAATTCAGCCCCCCTGTCATTAAAGGTAGTTCGATAAGTAGGTGGATGAAAAATAAAGTCCTATTCACCTCTCAGGACTTTTTCGATAACGTGCTATTATTAAGAAACTTTATCGATTTCAAACAAACCATTAAACCGGAAATTATTTCTATCTTGGTACTTATTAATGATTCGATAATCAAAATTGGCCCAAAGAATGATCAATGCCAATTTTTTTTAACAATTAAGCGGGTCTGGTTATTCTTACTTTTCTGTTGTTAGGGCCATGGAAATAATAAAATCCACCATACAGCTTGTCTTTTTACCAGGTTTCCGCGTTGCGTCAATGTGCACATATTCCAATATGCTCCCATTGACGCGCCTTGAAACCAGGCAAAAATCCGGCGCTCTATTGGTGGATTTTAAAATTTCCATGACCCTTATCCCGTTTGAAAAATGAATAAGAAAGATAAACGAAAACCACAGATTAACTTATTGGTCTATCATAGGGTAATCCGCTAAGCGATAATGCCCGATTTCCAATGAAACGAATAGAAGGGGGTAACTATGGATGAACAAATAGGACCATTGCTACAAACAACCTGGGGGCAAGAAGGTGAGTATGCGCAAATGGTGACGAATCTTGGGACATGGACAAATGACAACATTGGGTGCCACTGTTTAGCGCTCGCCCAAATATTATTCTATCATCGATTACAACCACACCAGAGTTCATCAATTTCCTACACTTGCAAAAAAGACGGTCAACCTGACAGGATTATCGATCTAACTTTTGGTGAGGATTACTCCTTCGAGCTATTTCCATCGAGTTTCAACGATCCGGGGCTCACGGTCACGTCTCACCAGAAGGCGTTAGTTCAAGAATATCTTTTTGACATAGCTAAGGCTTACAGGAAAAACTTCTACACGGGTTATGTGGCTGGCTCCAGAGAAGGAGTAGAATTATTATCAACGCATTTCTACATTGAAGCGAAATACCATTACTATGAAATCGGCAAATCGATAAGCACCTCGGCTGATAGTATCCATGAAGACCTGGACGACGATGATATGCGGACTATTAAGGACGCAAAATTATTAATAAAAAGGGAGCTATCCGAAAACCGCCCTCTTTGGATGTATGCTACTCGAGCGTGTGTGGGAGAGAAAGTGGAAAGCCGCCATTGGAGCGAGGGTTGGACAACGGCAAATTTCTATACGATCGACGACACCACTTATCTCTTCTTACTGAAAGAGAGGGGAACAGACCATGAAGGCAACAATGTCACCATCCACGAGATGAGGAATAACGGCATGGTAGGTCGGAAGGTGGAAAGCCGCCATTGGAGCGAGGGTTGGACAACGGCAAATTTCTATACGATCGACGACACCACTTATCTCTTCTTATTGAAAGAGAGGGGAACAGACCATGAAGGCAACAATGTTTATATTTACGAAATGAAAAGTGATGGTACTGTGGGTAAAAAGAGGGACTATGAGCTTTGGTCCGAAGGTTGGACAACGGCAAATTTCTATACCATCGGCGACAAGACATATCTCTTTTTATTAAAAGAGACAGAAGTAGATCCTGAAGGCAATAATGTCACTATACACCGGATGAAGAAGTTTGGGGCTCACGCCGTAGCTGTTGATGGTTTCAAGGAAGATGATGATGGGACTTTCTCGATTTGTGTTAAATGGGGAGATCCTTCGCACAATAATAGCAATCACAATAGTCCGGACAATACTCCTTGGTTTGAATTGGAAAAACCTATCGGAAGAGCAAATATAAATCCGCTGGATGGTAAAGAGCGAAGATTCATCAGCATCAAACCCATTAAATATGAACTACAATTATTGAATGTGGAATGTTTGGATGCGCTGAACCCGCGTGACGAACTCATGATCAAAGTCAATGGCAATAATATATGGAACAATCCTCGCGACATAGATAACAATGGCACATTGGGCAGTCCGAGAAATATCAGTCTTGAAGGATTAAATTACGCCGTTAATTCCAGCGACCGTGTCGCGATAGTGTTAGAAGAGGTGGATGCGAGACACAACGATCCCCTGGGAAATGGCCATATCGATATTGGACAAATAATCAGAAATGATGAATTGAGCAGAAGAATGGAGTTGGATATTCACAACGTTAATAGTTCACATTACGTTATTGCTTACCGTGTTATCGAGAGATCACACTGATTGCGTGAAATGGTGATAAAGGTGGCGGGGGGATATGTTTCTCCGTCACTTTTTTAGTATTCTAAATCCTACTCCGTAAGGCAGATAGGAACCATAAGAAAATAATAATCTCAGGGGATAAGAGACATGCTCCAAATGCAAAGCGGGGTCAGATACTAGTTTCGGATAATATCACGGGAAACTGGGATCTGACCCCGGTATCTTCAAAAAGAGCAGTATAAAGATATGAGGGCTGCTTATTCTTTAGTGTCGGAACTACTAAGTGCGGAACACTGTAAATACGACAATGGTTCTTTTAAAAGACTGTTTAATGCATCAATACCTTCGCCACTAAACAACACTTTCGAGTTCGTTAACTCGCCCAAGTGCGGCTACCTTGTCGGTGATGGACTGAATAGAAACCCCTTCTGGGATTTGCGGAAGCAGTTTTAATGTTTCTCGCACGTATTTGCCGCCGCGGAACCAGGCTTTCAAGTCAATGATACTCATACCAGAGAAGTTAGGGCGATGCCGCAGGATAGACGACTTTGATACAAATGAATCAAGCGTGAGCGAACACAACCAGGCTACTTCAAGCCACGCAAAAATTGCACGGCTGATTAGCGGCGTTAAGTGTGGATTATGTCTATGATTGAAGTGTTGAAAGCACTGTCAAATAAGCGTTTACTTGGTTGTGTTGCAAAAAATCTTTCGGGTTAAAAAAGGGCTTTGATTGGATCCTTTTTACGTGGCAAGCTCAAACAGATTTTCAATGAATTTGATCTGATTTTTAACATCTCCTTTTTTAACCCCTTCAACCTGTCCCTTTCGAATCATGTGCATCGTCTCATACCCCCCTGAGCGTCCTCCAAGCCGTGTGAAAGGATTGAAAGCCAAGGCCGGGTTTAACCCGCCGCTTGATAAACCGATGATCCTGTTCAACAATATTGTTCAAGTACTTGATTTGTCTGACTTCACAACCTTCCGGAAGGAATCTTTTCTCTTTGAGTTCCTTGATCGCTGCAGGATAAGCGGGGTTCTTATCAACCGTAATTACCCGGGGTGTTGACGTATGTGAGGATTTTAACACTTTCTGTTACCGCCGGTCGTAACCGTCCCCACCTATGGCGATGAAGCAGGCCACCTCTTTAGCCGGTAACAAAGCCTCCATCCCTTTTACTTTGTCTCTTCTTCACCCCATATTTTAAAAAATATATTTCCTTCCTTTTTTTCTTTGAATTTGGTTTTGTTTCTTGGATGGATTTGAAAAAAAGGAAGGCTCGAAGTAGGCCGCTTCGAGCCTTCAAAAAGCAGACATCCATATAAAATACGGAAGCTACCCAACATCTTCATATAATCACGGCTTCCGTTTTATGGCAAGAACGGAAAATGTGGAGATCGTCTTATTAAAAGAAATCCAGTGTAAACGATGCGGCAGCGTTTTTTATATCTGCCACAGTTGCTGGCGTGGACAGACTTACTGCTGTAAATCCTGTCGGGAAACTGCTCAAAGAGAAGCTCACCGTAACGCCCAGGAGAAATATCGACAAACTGAAAAAGGTAAGGTAGCCCATCGTCGGCAGGAAAAAGAGCGGAGATTAAGAGATTCTCAAAAAACCGTGGATGATGACACTTCAACACCCTCCAAATCCAATGATAGTCTTCAGGTAACGCCTCCGTCTTCCCATCCATGCTGCTGTTTTTGCGGAAGAAAAGGTCAGATTGTGGATCAATTTCCCCGGCGGGGATATGGCAGACGGTATTCAGGGGACAATTTTCATCATTATATTTCCAAGGAGGGTAAAGATGATTACCAAAGAACCGTTGAAGGACCAGCGAATTAGAAAAATTAACGGCAGTTTCGCATGGATAAGCCATCGGTTTATCCGCCAGGGGTATTGGGGTAGCCTGAACCACCAGGAGCTTGTGCTGTACCTTTTTCTGGTGATGGTGGCAGATCGTCAGGGAATGTCTTATTACGGCTATGATAAAATCTGTTCATTGACGGCCATCAGCGTGGACGAATATATCCAGGCCAGAAACGGGCTCATTGATAAAGATCTCATAGCCTTTGACGGCCGACTGTTTCAAGTGCTTTCCCTTCCCCAAAAAAATGTTGCAACACCGACGTCCAAGGCGCCTAAGCAATCCGCCGGCGGCAGTGGCCTTATCCCAATCGGGGAGATTTTTCAAAAAAGCCTCAATATTGCCGGAGGCCCAAATGATTAGCCTGCGTCCGGACCAATTGGATTTACGTCTGGGATTCCTGCGGCCGGTCCACGCCGGTGCCCAGGAAAAGATGGCGGCTTCATTAGTCAAGCATGGTCAATTGACGGCTGTCGTTGCGGTTGAGCAAGGCGGTTGCCATATTTTAATAGACGGTTTCAAGCGGCATCGCTGTGCCGGCAAACTTGGCATGAAGACGCTTAAAGTGGCTGTGCTGAAAAAAAGTGGTGCAGAAGCCAAGGCATTGCTCTACCTGCTGAACCGGCCGGATGGGTTTTCCACTATCATGGAGGCTCTGGTGGTCTGGGAACTTGTAGAAATAGAAGGGCTCAACCAGGTTGAAGCGGCAATACTCCTTGAGCGGCATAAAAGCTGGGTTTGCCGACGGCTTTCCATGATCCGCAGCCTGACCCCGGAAATTATCCACGATATCAAACTTGGGCTACTCCCTGCCGGGGTCGGTTCGTCACTGGCGCGGTTGCAGCCTGCAACCCAGGCCGATTTTTCTCTTTGTATTCAAAAACACAACCTTAAAACCCGTGAAGTGAACCGTCTGGTGGACCTGTGGTGCAAAACCAGTGATCCCGGAGCCAGGCGCCACCTGCTTGAATCTCCCAGGCAAGCGTTGGAGACCGTAAGCCGGGACAAGGAAAATTATTATTTGATTATTGATGCCATTCTTTCGAAAATGTCCAAGCTGAACAACTGCATTGGCAACGGCACGATCAATGGTTCCAAGGTTTGTGCCCTTAAAGACTTTATAGGGCGGGCCGGCGCCCAGATGAAACGGCTCAATGAGTTGATAGGAGGGCAGCATGAGCCGGTTGAGTGAAAAGGAACAGGAACGTATTCGTAAAGTCTTTGGGCGTACAGCATCCATCCGTCAGACAGCAAAACAGACCGGGCACGGCCGCAAGGCAGTGCGCAGGGCATTGGGCTGCAACAATGTTATTAATGCGCCTCAAACCACTCCTCGCAAAAGCAAACTTGATCCTTACAAGGCCAAAATCGGTTACCTTGTAAAAGAAAAACATCTCAGCGGGGTCCGGGTGTTGGAAGAGATCACGTTGTTGGGGTACACGGGCGGATACTCCATCCTCAAGGAGTATATCAGAATAATCCGTCCCAAAGGCTTGAAGGTGCCCAGGCCTCCAATTGATCATGCTCCTGGTGATGAGGGACAGATGGACTGGAGTCCTCATAGTGTGTACATGGGTGGACAACGAGTGGTGGTGCATACCGGCTCTTTTGTATTGTGCTTCAGTCGTTGGATATTTACCCGTCATTTTTTTGATGAAACTATAGAATCAGTGATCCGGTTGCATGAAGAAGCGTTTGACGAGATCGGGGCAGTTCCCCACAAAATCACCTATGACAATATGACCACGGTGGGCAGGCACACGGGCACCGGAACCGTTTGGATCAATCCGGTATTTAAACGGTTTGCCCAGGAGTATGGCTTTGAGGTCGTCATTCTTCTACCCGGCAGAAAGGAACGGCACGGCAAGGTAGAGCGTCCGTTCCGGTATATTGAAGACAATTTTCTTAGAGGCAGAGAATTTATTGATCTTGAGGATCTCAATAACAAGGCCGATGCCTGGCGGGCGAACACAGCCAATATCCGTATCCACGGCACCACCCGGGAAAGGCCTGTGGATCGTCTGGCAAGGGAAAAAAGTCTGTTAAAGCCTGTGCCATGGAATAAAACGGATCAATTTTTTAAGGAAGTACGTCGACTTGTTAACGTTGATTTTTGTGTCACCATCGACAAAAAAAGATACTCTGCCAATCCAAAATTAATCGGCCGTTATGTTCAGGTCCGTTTGTTCCGTGATCACATTGAAATATGGTGTGATGAAACAATGGATTGCCGGCATGTTTACACTCAGGAAGACAGGCAGGTGCTGCCTGAACATGAAGCACTGTACAGTTAAGATGACTGGCCAGAGTCAATTGCTCAAGGATGCCTTTTTAAGATTGGGCGAAGTGGCGCAAGCTTATTATAAAGGACTAAAAGAAACCCGAAAAAGCGCTGCCGGATACCATATGGGCCGCATCCTTAAATATGCCGACCGTTATGGTGCGGATGTGGTCTCAGGAGCATTGGCCCATGCAGCCCGATATGATTCATTTAGTGCTGATGCCGTCCTGCGTATCATCCAGGGGAAAAACATTAAGACTTCAAACAAAACAAAGGCCGGAAAAGGCCTGCCCAACAACACCCGGAGCTATTTGAAATCCTGTTCAGTAGAGCAGGATAACCCACAAAGGTATGACCACCTGATTAACAGAAAAACAATGGATGGCAAGGATGAATGAAAACTTAAGCGACCAGGTTCAAAAAAAACTGCGCAAGCTTTATCTCAAGGATATGGCCCAATATCTGGAGCAGGCCCTTGCCAAGGCGCAAAAAAATCAATCCGGTCATTTAGCGTTCCTGGCCGACATCGTGGACGTACAGATGGAGGCAAGAAAGCACAGATCCCTTGAAAAACGGCTAAAAACAGCGGATTTCCCCAGAAACATGACCTTTGACAACTTTGATTTTAACTTCCAGCCAAGCCTGAATGTGGAGCACCTCAAAGATCTGATGGAGCTATCTTTTGTGGATCGAAAGCAGCCGCTGCTTATTTTTGGGAAAACCGGCACGGGCAAAACTCATATTGCCTCAGCCCTTGGTGACCAGGCCTGCCGTGCGGGTTATAAGGTTCGATTTTTTTCTCTGCAAAAACTTCTGGCCATGCTGTATACGTCATTGGCTGATGAATCCACCGATGAGATGGTCGCCGGCTTAAGCCGTTTTGATCTTCTTATCATAGATAACGTGGGCGGTATCCGCACAAAGCCGGAATATCCCAGCCTGCTGCTGGATTTGATCAGCGTCTGCCAAGACGATACCGCTTTTATTGCCACATCTTCCATCAGTCTTGAAGACTGGGGGACGGCACTGGGAGATCCGGTTGTAACTCATGCCATTATCGATCGATTGATGCACAATGTTCATATAATTAATATCCGGGACGGACTCAGTTATCGAACGGAAGGCCCCAACACCACGAACACTACTCATCCCCAGTCCATACCCCAATAACCATCTCTTCACATCTGCCGGATTTTATACGCCCTCGTATAAAGCCCGGCTTTTTTACTTCCAAAATTGGGATTAACACCTGTTGGTTGACCGTGTTCTTCCAACCGCAGGTGCTTTACTGCAACCATATTGATTGCTATGGCGCTATCCCATTAATATATCTTGTTTTAGCTGATTGTGTTGCAAATTATCGATACAAATGAGAATGGTGTCTTCCCTTAAATATTACACCTGCGAAAAGTCCTGACAAGCCAACTCATCACAGGTGGGGACGGTTCGTTGCCGGCAAAGGTGGTGGCCTTGATCACCGGCGATAACAACTTTCCTGAAAAATCGTTTGGCAGCTTTGGTATCTCTTTTCGCGCACAGTATGAAATCAATTGTATTTCCTTGAGAATCAACCGCCCGATACAGGTACGTCCATTTGCCCTTGACCTTGATATAGGTTTCATCCACTCGATAAGAATCGTTGGTGGGTTGGAGGTGGGGTTTGCATCTTTTCTCAATTTCCGGGGAAAAGCTTTGAACCCACCGGTAGATGGTCGTGTGGTCAACCTTTACCCCCCGTTCCAGCATCATCTCTTCCAGATCCCGGTGGCTGAGGGCGTAACGCAAATACCACCGAACATTTAGAAGGATAATCTCTTTTTCAAAATGACGCCACTTGAACGGATTTTTCGAAATCATGAACACATTTTCCCCGGTATTTGAGTTTGAGGAAATGCTTTTAACATAGATTCAGAATTCTTTGCAACAGAACCGTCTTTTCTAATAAACTGGATAGTGGGTATTTCATTCAATCGCTGCACAGAGGAGAATATTTTTTCGACAAATTTACCACGGATTAATTTTTGTGAAGGACAAGGCTTCCAAAAAAAAGTGAGTTCGGGCAATCCCTATGACATATTTTCTCTAACTGTTTAATTTTACACACATATAAAGAAAGAGTTTTGGGATGCGATGAAAATTTTTCCGGTCCAATGAATGATTATGCCGGTGCCATTTTTATTTAAGGAACTTCTATTGGGTAAAAACGCGGCTATGTTTTTCATTGGGCCTTTTCTGCAACCCGCCGGACTGAACACAATGCGCCCCACTCTGGCTTTTTTTCATAAATTGCCTCCAAAAAAACATCCAGAGAGTGATACCTGTACCCGGCTGCAATGCACCACCATGTTTATAACATGCCTATCCGGTTGTTGCCCAAAAATAAATTTAACTCATCATTATTATTGATATTTTTAACCAATTTCTCCTTTGAATGAAAAGCTGTGCTAACCACCAGTTTTTACAGTGATTTTTTTCCATTCCCCGAAAAAAATTGTGCGTTAACCGGATAGGCATGGTTTATAATTAAAATTTTATCCATTTTCCGCTTTGTTTTGCCTGTTTTTTTGTATAATTGACACCGTCAATTTTTATACCGTCTCTGTTCAGCAAGGTTATTATGCCGCCGTTGTTTCCAAGCAGGGCTGAGTTTCCGGAGAGGGAAATTCTCACAATATCACCCGATTTTATTTTCCCGCTTAACAGTTCTTTCCTTTTGGATGCATCAAGTATGGACCAGCCGTCAATGTCCATTTCTCTTTCATTCGGATTGAAAAGGATGACTTGTTCCCTGCCCGTATCCTCCCCTTCAGGATTTACAAGAGCAGCAATTATATACACCGGTTCAGCGGGTTTAGGCGTATCCAGGGGATGACCGGTCCTGTCATCTGTATGTATGGACTGGGTCTGAAATCTTAAAAAAAGTGCGGTCCATTTTCCGGACTGTCTGAAATTGAAAAACAGACATCCATCCTGCCATACACCGTTGTCTTTTGAAAAATTTCCCGGATATGGATTTCCCTGATTCATATGAATATCATGAATTCCCTGATCCGGAATATTCGGAAAATATCTGTCCGGAGAAGAGGTGGAAGGCCATTTCTCCCCGAAAGCATAAATTTCCGCCTGTTCATTTTTTGCTTTTTTAACCCAGAATTCAAGAAGTTCTGAAAGATCATTGTCCGGACCAGGCAGCGATGAGGGAATAATCTGCATTTGGAGAATATCGTACATGTTCAGTCTGATATAATCCACTGCTCCGGTATTCACATTGTTTTGCAGTTTTGTGTAACCCCTGTTGAATTGTCTTATTTTGTCTGTTACAGGATGCTGAAAATCATCATCAAGATTATAGAGCAAATCCGGAGAATTGCTTTCACTCGATCTGACATTTACTGCAACCCTGAAACAGTCCGTTAGTCTCTCTCCTGTCTGAATGACAATCTGAAAATGGTTCTTCTCTCTTGTATCCTTGTAATCATACACGCTCCCTTTTATTACGCCGTAATTTTTTAATCCCATAAATATCCTCCTTTGAAGAAGAATTTGATCGCAATTACTTAATTTAATATAACATACAGTAATAAGACCGAATTCAGCGGAGGCCGGTTTGCCTGCCATCCGCTGAACTGATATGATTATTTGAGAGTCTGTTCTTGTATAGCTGCCCACCCAACTTATTCTTTATTTCGTATGAAACTCTGGGAGGCAAAAATAACACCCGTTATAGCCGCGGCGGATGGCCAGCTGTAAATCATCATAGGGAACCCGGTGGTGTTTGCCGATCTTGCGCACCCACCGACAGTTCGGCAGATGAATCTCGCAGCTCTGAGGGTTGCAGTTGCCGATGTATGCTGGAGTCCCTACAACCCGGGCCACCAGACTGACGCGGCCGGTGACTTTTCCATTGACACACTGTTCGACAAACAACGGATAGTAATCACCAGCTTTGGCACTGGGGGGCAATTGCACTTCGATGCGTACCAGAGTATTTTCCCTGGACTTGAGTTTGATTTTTCCCAATTTCGCCGACTGACCGCTGGGCATAGCCACCTGACACACTCTGCCCCCCTCGGATTCCCATACCTTTGTCAGGCCCTCAATGAGTGCGTCCTCCCAGTAGCGCGCCGGGATCTTGAGCCGAATTTCAGCGCCTGCCGGTGCGCTGTCCGCATTGATGCGCAGTTCGCCAACAGATGCGCCCGGAATGCCGGCAACATAAAATTCAGCACTGGTGGTACTGTCGCTTAATGCGTCTTGGACAATCTCGTTTTTCCAAGCCAGGTTGTCCTCCCAGCGCACCTTGTCCACATCTTCTTGCAGGATCGGGTCTTCCGGATGACTGATTGTGGCAAATAAACAGAAGTGACCAGGCTGAACCGTGTTGGTATCCGGATCGGGCGGTTGCCACTCGAAGGCTGCGACAATCGTCTCACCATCTCCTGTGGCAGATCGCGCCGGTACTGAAACTGTTTGGGTGTTAGCAGCCACGCCACCAACCGAAATTCCCTCTATTTTCCAGTGCGGTCTTCCCAGATTGGTGCCTGGGTTGGCCCAATAGAGTTTGACCGTGGCATTATTGGCAGCTTTTGAACCGCGATTGTGAACACGCACAAACACGAAGTTGGTCTGCCCATACTCGGGATTAGTCACAGGTGCGGCGGCTGGATCATTGGTCGCGCTGACCCAGATGTCGGGCGACTTATAGAGGCAGCCTGTTGATGGTGGATTACCGTCATCGGCAGGGTTATCTTTGATATATACGTCGACGAATTCGAGCCCAGCGGTTACGACCAAGGCAAAATCCTGTTTTTTCAAAACTTCGGGTTGAACCGCTGTCGGCACATTCACACCGCTGACACGCACAGTGTATGTACCAATTTGCGGGGTGGCGATGACCACCTGTTGCACATTGTTGTTGGCCGGGGATCCCTGTATAACGGTGACGCCATCCGGAGCTACGAGCGAAAGTCGCAGTTGGTTGACCAGTGCTCCGCCGGCTGCCACCGTTCCGGGAAAATCCGTCCAGACCAGTGTGGCGCGCAGAGGGACAGTATTGCCGACGATTTTTAAGGGATGGCTTGACACATCTCCGGTTGCCAGAGTCTCTGTGGCGGAATCGTAAAATTCCAACTTGGCAGGCAGTGCTGGGAACAGCGAACGTTCGAGGTTCACACGGCCCCATCCTTCATCATTGTTGGGCACGTCACCGACTTCCGGATTGGGATACTGACCGGCCATGGCTTGGGCTCCATGGATAATCAAGGCTTTGATCAGAGCACCTGACGGACTGGTATGCAGACAGGCATTTTGCAGGTACTGACGAACCAACGCTGCTGTACCGGCAGTCAGGGGCGTGGCCATGCTGGTACCTCCCATAAACATATAAAACGGTCTACGTGCGTCACCGACGGGAAGCAAGCCCCATCCTTCCCCTCCCACGCTTGAACGTACCGACAGGATGTTGGTGCCGGGAGCGACGACATCAGGTTTGATCCGGCCATCATCGGTTGGACCGCGGCTGCTAAACGCCGCCATACCTTCCGGATCGTCCGAAACATGGTCTGTACGGATTGGATTGACGGGAAATTTATCCAACCACGATCCAGTGCCATAGGGAATGTCGTATCCCGGTGGAGGTATCGAACCCGCCGGCCGATCATTTTCTGAGGCGCCAACCGTCAGGCAATTTTTTGCGGTGGCTTGAACTAACAGAGAATCGGCATCGATAACACCGTTGCTGTTACCGTCATGACCGTCATTACCTGCGGCAAACAGGATCAGTGCATCACGGTTGTTCCACATGAACTCGTCAATATTCCGGCTCTCCGAGGTGTACTGCCCATGAATCGGATTGCCTGACACATCCTGAGAACCTCCCCAGCTGTTGGTCAAAATACGAGCCCCGTCGTTGTACGAGTGCTGGAAGAGAGTGTTCAGATTGTCAGGGATGCCCACCAGGTAATAACCGTCTGGCACCCCTGCAGAGGGTTTGAAATCACAGTATTGTTCGATGGCCTGAAATACAAGGCGAGCTGCCGGTGCCATGCCCTGAATACTGCCGCCTGAAGCTGCACCGTTGCCCAGTACCGATCCGGCGACATGCGTGCCGTGGCCATCAAAATCAGCCGCTCCGTCGTCGAAAGACGTGTTGTCGAGCCAAGGGTGATAGTCTGGCGGTATCGCCCAACTGTGAATGGCAGACACCCTGCCTTCGAAATCGTCATGCAGGGTGGCGTCGTTGACCCCGGTGTCCAAACCGGTATCAGCCACGGCTACTATCTGACCTTCGCCATCAAGCCCATGGTGGTTCCTGACAGGTTGCACCCCCATAATACCAGCGGACACGTCATTAACCAGTTTGTTTACCACAATGGGTTCGATCCACCGCACGCCGTTATGGGCAGCCAGAGCGGTAATCTGAGTGGTGTTCAAGGTCACTCTCATCATTGTTCCGTCGATTCTTAGTACCTGCCCACCCAGACGCACAACTTCGGCACTCACTGCCGCCTCGTCGCCGACCGTATGCAGGAGTATTTTGAGATTACCGCCAGTCGCGGGTTTGATACCGGTCGCTGAGATAGCGGCAGTGGACAGGGTGGCGGAAGTCAACTTGCCCCGTAGCCCCATCAATACCGGACTGATTTTAAATGCCGGCTGATACGGGCCAACCCAGCGGACAAAATCCAAGGCAACCACCTGCGCCTGAACGCTCGGGGTCATGGAAACCAGAAAGGCATTGTCCGGCACGTAGTCGCCAATTTGTCCACCCAAGGCGACGATAGCATCACACCAGGCTGTCTGGGTCGGTCCGATAAATTGGACAATCCAATAGCTTTCCGCAGTTGCGGCCGCAACCGGCGCTCTCATTGCTGCAGGGACGGTCAATGCGGCGGATTTCGGATCAAAATGCAACGAACGCAACTTAATCATGTCGCCTCCGAGTATTTCTTCCATATGAAATCCGGCCTGGCTCAACTGAACAACTTGGGCATCATCAACTTCGGTCAAAATACTGCCCGGATAGCGTGCCAAGACCCGGGAAACGGACGATTCGGCTTTCTGACGAGATGGATCTCCTTCATTTACAAAAATCATCATTTTTTTCATGCTCATCATTTTCTCCTTTCTTCCTTAGAGTGTGTCTGAAAACTGGTCATGCGAGTAAATCTCTCTGGATTTCAATGAAATTTCCTGTTAATTTTGGATCAAAAAAGTGGTAGTGGTCAATATGCAGTGATGGTAGCTAACCCCGGTGCAATCTCGGAATTGTAATGGTGAACAAAATTCCGGATAGCCCCAACATGGTTTTCCCATATTTTGGAATATGGCTCTGCACAATTCTCAGTTATGAAACTGGGACATGTGCCAGACACGCATTCAGCAGCCGCATGGGCAACTCATGTTCCCAAAAACGTCGATTAAACCGATAACAGTATTCACCGATGTATTCTTGTAGGTAACGGCG
>QKJV01000075.1 GCA_003249165.1 Desulfobulbaceae bacterium
GGCCTTTTTTAAACCATATCCACTGAAGACGGGACAGAAAATCCGGCTCGAAGATTCTCCGCTTCAAGGCGACTGGGAGGTTGTGGACGTCACAAAGTTTAAAGTTACGATCCGATGTCCGATAACAAAAAAGGAGCTGACAAAGGACCGGTTTTTCTTTTTCACCGAAACAAAGAAGGTCCAATGGCCGAATGAATAGTTCTATAAAACAGGGAAAAGGAGGCTGGTACCTCCTTTTTTTGCAGCCCCTTGGGTGACTGCGTCACTATATTTTTTAGCGTGATCGTCTCACAACTCGTCGGAGGGGCCAGCCTTCTCATATGATCTCTCCAGCGTTTTGTTCGCTGGCTATTTTTGCCCCAAGTACCGTGTCCTGCGCTCTAACCATTTGAACTGCGACTTTCGCTTTTATTACATGAGATTTGATTTTTAAAAAAACACCCCATACCTGTGTTCTAACCTGTTCACCCTTCAAAACGTGTTCACCCTCTCACGCAATTAACACAGATCCGATGAATTCATTGTAAAGGAACAGATTCTTCAAATGCTTACAAGTGCTTCCAAGGCGAGTACTGGCAGATATCCCAATCAAGCAGATCCTAATCCCCTGAAATACTCCCGTTCAAAATAAGTGCCTGTTTTGGGGTCAAACACTGCATCCTTTTCATGAATGAGCGTGCAGAACCCATCACTCCACGGACCGCGGGCCAGGACCACAGTATCTCCTAAATTGAATTTTTGATGGCATGCCTCACACCCTTTTGCGTTGTAGGTGTTGAGAATGTTCAAATCTACGATATATTTTTTATCTGGGCTGAATTCCATATCTATCTCCTTCGGGCACCGGTGCTTAGGCAATGGACAATCAACACCCGCCGCCCTTGTTATCTTCATTGTGTTCCCTTATATTTAGGGAAAGTCCATACAATTAAAATAAGGATCGGATGAAGGTTTTCAATGACTCCCCGGAAATAGGATGCAGGGGGGATACTTTGGTGTTGGTACTGGCAGGGTAAAATTTGACCATCAGTGATTATGATTACTTGTGTTGTCCTTTTTTGATAGCCATGAGCCCGTGATGTATAGTATCTATTTTTTTAAATATTGTTTATTTTTTTAGTAAGTAACAAGCTCAAGTAGTATATTCCAAAGTTCATTTTTTACTCAGTTTCCTCATGATAGGCATCTAACAAATAGCTGAGTGCAGCATGGCAGTTTTACAGGCACGGTTTCCCCTGGGGCCATTCCATAAATACAAAGATCCCAGCCACCGCAGAGACTGGGACCCGGTCATATTGTATTTCAAGCAGGCTCAGGTGCCAACAGCCTCGTCAAAAAATTCATCTTTAATACTATGCTTATTACCGGCCAAGTGCCGCCTCAGTTTGTCCTTTGATTTTTGAAGTTGTATTCTCACTTTCTCAGACAGGCCATCGATGGCAGCGTACATGTTTTTTTCGTCTGCCTCGTCTTTAGCATGAATTTTTAGTTTGTCGCTTGTAAAATTTATTTCAGCGATGCTCCTTAATTTTTCTTCTGCCAAGACAACATGGGCTTTGGCTGGATGATCAAGTATTTTGTCAAACCTATCAAATTTTTCATGGATGTGGGCTTTTAAAGATTCTGATGAAGGGATGTTTTTAAAGGTGATGTTTATTTTCATTGATCCTCCCTGGTCCAAAATAATTATATACAATTCAGATGTTCGAATTATCCCCGGAACTGTCGTGTCATGTGTTTAGCTTTGAACCACTGGTTCAAAAAGGCGGGCGGTCCAGTATTACCTTCAGGTGGTCAACTTGATCATGTCCTTCACACCGGCAAAAGTGTGGACCCCCATTTATTTATACGTTAGGACAAAGACAAACAACTAATCACAAACAGCCCAGGGGTTCAATTATTTTGTAGACGTTATTTTTAATGACAATCTCCTTTCAAGCTTAGAAATGATCTTAAAATGAACGTGTTATGTTTTAGACGCCAAAAAACATTGAAACCTTAATAATATTATACAAAGATCAATCCTTTTTGTATGCTTGTTTTGTAATTTTTTATTTGATATGCTTATAAAGATATGCATTTAGAATTCAGCTGGTTATTGAGAAAACAAGACTGGAATTATGCCTCTTAAATTCAATCCTTATATGGTCGGGTCAGAACGGTAGGCTATGCCCGCAAGTACCATGCGGTAAAATATTTCTTTGATTTTTGCCTGCGGTTTTACGGTTCAACAAAAGCCTGGCAGGCTTATTTCATCGATTGTGCCCGGTTGCCACACCGGATTTTTATCTTTATCCACAAGCTGTGCCCGTATGCCCTCCGCATAGTCCGGATGCTTGATCATAAACCGCGCGGCTTTTAAATCCTTTCGGTACACTTCTTCTATTGTTCTTTTTTCATTACTGCGCAGCAGGCAAAGTGTCAGTGCAAGCCCTGTTGGCGAGTTTTCAGAGAGCCTTGTTAATGATGCTTCGCACAGTTCCTTATGCTGACTGTATCCGGAAAGCAGGGAGAGTATATCATTTACGGAATTTTTACCTGAAAAGCATGTGCGTATCCATTCATCCATTTCAGGGTTGGGAATGTATTTATTCTCTCTTAAATACTTGAAAGCCGAGTACAGTACCTGAACAGCTTTTGATCTGTCAGCCGGAAGTTTTTCCGATAGCTGTTCAAGATCTTTCATAAATTCAGGAAGCATGTCATCTATCACCATATGGGACCCTATACCAAGGCGCAGGCATTCCGGTCCTTCAAGTCTGTATCCTGTAAGCCCTAAAAATTCAGGGTATCCTGCAGGGCATTTGCTGAACATCCAGCCCGTTGCCCCTACATCAGGGAAAAAACCTATGCGGGTTTCCGGCATGGCCATAATGGTGTTTTCAGTTGCCACAACCATATCTGCACCTGCCGCAAGCCCCAGTCCTCCACCCATGGTGATACCGTGGGCAAGCACAATTATGGGTTTGGGGAACGTGAAGATGCGAAGGTCCAGCTCATACTCTTCCCTGAAAAAATTCATGCCCCTGTCCGGGTCCCCCTGCTTGACTGCATTATAGATTGCCTCTACATCTCCCCCCGCACAAAATCCTTTGTCACCAGTTCCCTTAATTAAAACAAGACTGACCGATGGTGATGATTCAGCCTCATCCAAGGCGTCCTGTATAAGGCGTATCATTTCAACATCCAGGCTGTTGATAACGTTGGGGCGGTTCAGTGTAATGCTCAACATTAGACTGTTTAGGCTGGTTATAACGCTTCTGCTTTTCATTAATCCTGGATCCTTCCCTATATCAGTCATGGGCTGACCTGATTTTTCACCGTGGTTCAGCCCACAACGAAAATTGAAAGATTTGTGTAGGTCACACAAATCTTTCTTATAATAACAGCCGGGATGAATTTCTCCCGACTGTCGTATCATCTGTTTTTATGCACATTTCTCTGAGTCTTCATCCCTGTTTTTATCATAGGTATGCGCTTCAGACGTGTCTATGGACATTTTGTCCATAGTATGCTGCCGTTCTTTTTCCTTTTCTTTGACAATGTTCAAGCAGTGTTTTTCTTCTGTCATTTTACTCACCTCCTTTATGGATGTATTGGTTATTGCGCCTCCTGCCCTGCCGTCGTCACAGGGTTCTCTTGCCGGTTCGTTGGGCCTGGCGTGCTCAGCGCATTCGGGTGCCATGGTACAGATGTCAAGATCCGCCGGATCTTCCTGTAATTTTCTTTTGTTTTTTTTCATAAAGCCACCTCTTTGGTGCTAAGCAATTTATATGACATCATAATGCCGATTTTGATTTTTTATAGGAT
>QKJV01000144.1 GCA_003249165.1 Desulfobulbaceae bacterium
GGGCGAAGAATTATCGAAACAGCACTGTCGATCCACCAGTCAACTCCACTCGAACACAAAGGACCACATCCAGACGGTAGCGCTCAACCAGCCGAAACATCTGCAACATGAAGAGTCCAATTAAAAACCTGAAATAGAAAAGACTACGAAATAAAATGACAATTAAGGCTATCATCTTTGATCTGGACGGGACTCTATTGAATACGCTCGACGATCTTGCCGATTCAATGAACCGTGTACTTAACCGAATGAATCTTCCTGCACACGACACGGAAAAGTATAAGTATTTCGTTGGAGACGGTATTGAAAAACTTGCAGTGCGAGTTCTTCCCCCAAGTCATCAAAGCCGTGAAATGGTGGAAAAATGCGTCATAGAAATGAAGAGTGAATATAGCATGCACTGGCGCGACAGAACACATCCTTATCCAGGAATACATGCTATGTTGCAAGCCTTGAAAAACAGAGCAATCAGCCTGAACGTCTTATCGAACAAACCTGATGCGTTAACTCAGATTGCCGTTTCATCCTTTTTCCCTGAATTTTCATTCGACCATGTTGCTGGTGCGAAAAAAGAAATCCCCAAAAAACCTGACCCAACTGGCGCTTTGAACATAATCAAATCACTTGACCTAACCAGCGATAATTTTTTATATCTCGGAGACACATGTACTGACATGAAAACCGCAGTTGATGCCGGGATATTTGCCGTTGGAGCTCTTTGGGGGTTTCGTCCGGAATCCGAATTACGGGAAAGTGGCGCTCAAGCTCTTCTTGAGCGACCACTCGATATCCTGGACTATATATAGATTTACACGGAAAGGCGCTCTGCCTCTTTTTGCTTGCGGATTTCGCATGCCCTTTTGAAGGCTTTTTCTTTACCGTGTTTTTTTATCGAGACGGAAGTTTTTCCCTGTTTACCGTTTGCATTTACCCAACTAACTTCATAACGGTGCAGTTTCTCATTGAGGCGAACACCGACAACACCGGTTGTGGTGTTACTGACGGTTACTATATGCTTGTTAGTACGCATTTTACCAATACGCGCTTCAATTTCATCTCTCCAGGCAAGAGCAGCGAGAAGGCTTGAATATCGCCCCCCGCATTTACCATCTGAAAAAAACTTGGAATGCGTTTTTCCGTAATACCGAACACGCACATACCAACCATGAGTCCTCTTGGATTCCTGATCGATACGTGCTATATCCTTATGTTTTTCGTAAACAATTTTTTTATCCTTTTTAACTTCCATTTTCTACCTCTTTGCCTGATTAGGGAATAGTTCTGGTTATCAGATGCAACTAAACGATACGTATATATACCTATCAAGTTTATTTTTCAAGAAAATTGTCAGGCAAATAAAAATTATTTTATAATGGGAAATATGCATAAATTATCGTATTAACTGCTTATTGATCGATCAGATGCACACATATGACTGGATCGATTCTAACCGCAAAATAAGCCAAAATATGTACATGGGAATATTTATATTTAGGAGTGGGATTACTGCATGAATAAACAAGATTCAACAGGCGAAAAATTTTGTAAACTAATCGATATTATTAAACTTCTCCGGAGCCCTGAGGGGTGCCCATGGGACAGGAAACAGACTATCGCTACATTTAGGCCATATTTGCTGGAGGAAACACATGAACTCCTTGAAGCACTTGAAAACGATAATCCGGCTGAAGTGAAGGAAGAACTCGGCGATCTTCTTTTTCAAATCGGCTTTATCAACTGTCTATACGAAGAAAAAAATTTCTTTTCAATTGAGGATGTCCTGCAATCGATAATTGACAAAATGATCCGCCGGCATCCACATGTATTTGCGGGAAGAGAATTTCATTCATATGAGGAAATGAGAAAAAACTGGGCGGTTGTAAAAGAAAAGGAAAACAATCACAAAAAGAATAAACCTTCGTCTATTGATGTTCCTAAATCATTGCCCGCCTTGATCAGAGGCCAAAAGGTATCAAGCAGGGCTGCTCGTACCGGATTTAACTGGATTGAAGGCGCATCAATTCTCGAAAGATTGCAGAAAGATCTACAATCTTTAGCTAAAGATGTATCGAATGGTGACAAAACAAAAATTGAGCATACATTGGGCAGTATTCTCTTCATGCTGGTGAATTTTGCCAGAGAGTACGACATTAACAGTGAGGAATGTCTGAAGCAAACTGTTAACCAATTTGTCTCACGATTTGATCGGTTAGAAGAGCGCATAGCCACCAATACCCCACAGGCAGCAGATAAAATTGACACAAAAATAATGCAGAAGCTTTGGGAAGAAACGCAAGACAAATCCTGACTGACAGCGATTAAAAATCTTAATATATGTCGCAAATCTCCTTCATTTGATAGCGTCCAGACAGCAAGCCCTTCAATACTTTTCATTTGACATCTTAGTGTTGAGCATGTTAAAAAAATCGACTTATTTATGCTTGTTTCGAGGAGAAATAAGCTTTTTTTACCTTCTTGCTCTTTTCCAATTCTCAGGCAAAAGGGCCGTTCAATGTCCAAAAGGAGGACTAAATGCGTAGATATGAAACCATATCAATCATCAGCCCGTCTGTCGGGGAGGATGAAATCAAGGCAATAATTCAAAGGAGTTCTTCCATCATTGAAGGAGATGGCGGGAACGTTCTGAATGTTGACAACTGGGGTCTGAAAAAACTTGCTTACCCGATAAAAAAACAACAGCAGGGCTATTACATTTACATGGAGTATGCTGCTATCCCTGCAGCAGTAAGCGAGATGGAGCGTATTTTCAAAATTGATGACCGCGTCCTGAAATTTATGACTGTAAAGCTACAGGAAGTTTATGACCCCAACACCCCAATAAAGAGCTCAATTTCAGCCAAATCGACCGACATCGACTACGACGCCGATGCAGACGAAGAAGAAGACGAATAAACGCTCAGGAGAGGCATCATGAGAAAAAAAAGAATATTTCATCGACGTAAAGTCTGCCGCTTTTGTGCGGATAAAGAATTGGTTATAGACTATAAAGATGTGAAAGCACTTCGAAATTTCCTTACAGAAAGAGGGAAGATTATCCCTCGCAGAATATATGGGAATTGCGCCAAACATCAGAGGGAACTCACAGAAGCCATTAAACGTGCACGCCACATAGCTTTGTTGCCTTATACAGGGTCGCAGATATAGGTTTCATGGCGGTAAAACTTCCCCCAGAAGAGGTGCTGCAAGCAATAGTAGTAATCGCCCTTCTATTATTCCCGGCAATCTCTGGGGAGTTTGGCTGGATGAGACTTTTTATTCCTCTTCCAGCTTTTTATATGCTGGTTACAAACGGGGGAACTCGAGGAAGCTCAAGACTGATAAAAATATTTCTTGCGGCCGGGACTATCTCATTGCTTCTTGGCGTTGCGCAAGGTTTTTTTTATTCAGTGCTTTTCCTCCCTTTGGCTTTCATCCTGGCCAGGGCAGTTCAAAAAAATCACTCGGTTCTCCGTGCCGGCACAACCGGTGTAATTGCTTTAACATTAATCTGGGCAGCAGGTGCATTGTTATACGGGATAATTGGGCATGTACATCCCTATAAGCAAATTCTTGAGGTGACCGATTCTTCGCTGGCTGCAGCATTTGCTAGCTACCAGCAAGCGACGGATTTTGACGCGGAAACACTGGCACAAATTGAACTTGCTTTTCAAAGAGTCCGTACTATTATCCCGGAAATATTTCCTGCAATTTTGTTGATCACAATACTTCTGACTGTATGGATTAATCTTTTGCTTGGAAACCTGCTGTTAAACAAAAAAGATGCTCGGCTAACACCGTGGCAACCATATGGTCAATGGCGATTGCCGGATCAACTCGTATGGCTGGTTATTGCATCGGGTTTTTCTTTAATGCTGCCCTTGCCTATGCTGAACAGAATCAGTTTAAACTGCTTGCTTGTTACAGGAATTCTTTATTTTTTTCAGGGACTTGCTGTGCTGGCTTCACTGTTCAACAGGTGGAATGTGCCGACTGCATTTAGATTATTTGTTTACGCTCTTGTAGTTGTTCAGGCTTACGGCATAATTTTTCTTGCTGTTGCCGGATTAATAGATGTTTGGATTGATTTACGAAAATCGCAGAATGAAACAACCTGAACGGTTAATGACTGATGCGTTTCATCTTAAATAAAAGGTAGAAAAATGGAATTAATACTGAAGGAAACTATCGATACCTTAGGCGAGGAAGGCGATGTTGTAAAGGTTAAGCCCGGTTACGGTCGTAATTACCTTATTCCCCGCGGCAAGGCGGTTCTTGCCACGAAAGCTAATATGGCCATTCTCGAGCAGGAAATGAAATCAATTGCCAGTCGCAAAGAAAAACAACGTCAGGCGGCAGAAGAACTTTCCAAAAAAATTGCCGGCGTCACTGTTGTTATTGAACAACGCGTAGGGGAAGAAGACAAGCTTTACGGTTCAGTCACCGCCACAGACATTGCTGACAAGCTCGCAGGTCTTGGGATTGTCATAGACAAACGTAAAATTATTCTTGAAGAACCGCTCAAAACTCTGGGTGTATCAATGGTGCCCTGTAAAACCGGATATCAGATGACAACAGAGATCAAGGTCGAGATTGTACCTTTATCAAGCGCGGATTAATCCAGCTTTATTTGGGGAATGCAGCGTCAACTGCATTCCCCGATCTCGGTTGTCGTTGCGCGTATAATAGTCCTGCCATTTTTTAGTTCAATCTCAATTTTATCTGTTGTAATCAGGTCATACTGCGACGAGATGATACCGCAAGAATCTTTTCCACCTGTCCACCGCATTCCACCACATAATAAGGATGCAGAGCAGTGTGTTCTGGGTGCAGTTTTGCAGCAACAGGGAACTCTTCCCAAGACCATAGATATCCTGCAACCTGATGATTTTTATTTTCAGGCGAACAAACTTATTTTCAGTTCCATGCTGGCCCTTTTTGAAAGGAACGAGCCTCAGGATCTCATCACTGTCACAAATTACTTAAAAAGCGCCAACACCCTCAGCGATGCAGGTGGCCCGGCCTACCTGGCTTCACTTACCGATCTCGTTCCTCTTGCCTCAAATATCTCCTACTACGCCAAGATTGTCAGAGAAAAATCTATTTTAAGAAAACTTATTTCAACCTCAACAGATATTGCATCACGCTGCTACGAAGAACAACATGATATAGAAAAACTTCTTGATGAAGTTGAACAGACTGTTTTTGAAATCGCCAGAGATCAGGGCGGAGAAAACTTCGAACCTATAAATAAAATTATCACCAGAGCATTTGAACGCGTCACTTCCCTTGCTGAGCGCAAGGAACTGATAACAGGAGTCCCCACTGGTTTTGAACTTTTTGACAAAATGACTGCTGGATTGCAATCAGGAGATCTGATCATTCTGGCCGGACGCCCCAGCATGGGAAAGACCGCACTGGCAATGAACATAGTCCAGAATACAGCGCTGCATCATGGGACAAGCGTCGGAGTCTTCAGTTTGGAAATGTCAAAAGCTCAACTCGGACTGCGCCTGCTCTGTTCTTTGAGTAAAGTAGACTCCAATGATCTACGTACTGGTTTTATTAAAGACAATGACTGGCCGAAACTTACAAGAGCAGCCGGCGAACTGTCACAGGCAAAAATATTTATTGACGACACTCCCTCGATCTCCGTACTTGAAATGAGAGCAAAATCTCGACGATTGAAGGCTGAAAATAATATCGGACTTATAGTAGTTGACTATCTTCAGCTTATGCGGGGCCGCTCAGAAAGCAGAGAGCAGGAAATCAGTGAAATTTCACGATCACTGAAAGCGATGGCGAAAGAACTTGATATCCCAGTGATAGCACTCTCCCAGCTCAACAGAAGTCTTGAATCCAGACCGAACAAACGCCCCCAGCTTTCGGATCTCCGTGAGTCCGGAGCCATTGAGCAAGATGCAGATGTTATCTGCTTCATATACAGAGATGAAGTATATAATAAGGCGGAAGACAATCCTAAGCGCGGGATCGCCGAACTAATTATCGGAAAACAACGAAACGGTCCCACGGGAATGATTGAACTGGCTTTTCTCGGCAAATATACCAGCTTTGAAAATCTGGCGCCACAGACGCCCGGATATGAAAGCTGATTTTGAAAAATTCTTTATTGCAAAATCAAAAAATATGAATACAGAAATCTATGACTTTACCGCCATTGAGAGTAAATGGCAGGATAAATGGCGGAAGGAAAAAACTTTTAAAGTAACTGAGGAGCCGCAAAAGAAAAAATACTACCTTCTTGAAATGTTCCCCTATCCATCGGGTCGTATTCATATGGGGCATGTTCGCAACTATTCAATAGGCGATGTTGTTGCCCGTTTTAAAAGGATGCAGGGCTACAATGTTCTTCACCCGATGGGATGGGATGCTTTCGGCCTTCCTGCAGAAAATGCCGCCATTAAAAACAATACCCATCCTGCAAAATGGACTTATGAAAACATTGACTACATGAAAAACCAGTTGCAGAGCATGGGACTTAGTTACGACTGGGATCGAGAAATCGCAACCTGTAATCCCGAATACTATCGCTGGGAACAACTTTTTTTTATAAAACTTTATAAGAAGGGACTGGTTTATCCTAAAGTTACAACCGTTAACTGGTGCGAAAACTGCCAGACCGTGCTGGCCAACGAACAGGTCATCGATGGATGTTGCTGGCGTTGCGACGCTAATGTCATGCCTCGAGAGATGAACGGCTGGTTTTTTAAAATTACCGCATATGCGGAAGAGCTGCTGGAAGGATGCGATAAACTTTCGGGATGGCCGGAAAAAGTTTTGACAATGCAGCGCAACTGGATAGGAAAAAGTATTGGCGCTGAAATTGATTTTGCCATAGAGGGGTCGGATAAAAAGATAACCGTTTTTACCACCCGACCTGATACAATTTTTGGGGCGACGTTCATGTCAATTGCTCCAGATCACAAATATATACAAGAACTCTGCGCAGGGACCGGGAAAGAAGAGGAACTGGCAGCTTTTGCGGAAAAAACCAAAATTGCAAGACAACGACAAAACCCCGAAGATGAACTTGTGAAAGAGGGAATTTTTACCGGTCTCTATGCGATAAACCCCTTTAACAGTGATCGGTTACCGGTTTTTGCCGCTAATTTTGTCTTGGCAGAATACGGAACCGGTGCAGTAATGGCCGTTCCTGCCCATGACCAGCGCGACTTTGACTTTGCCCGGCAATATAATCTGCCGATCAAAATTGTTGTTCAACCCGAGGATGCCTTCCTCGAATCCCAAAGTATGACAGCTGCTCATGAAGGTCCGGGTATTCTTGCTGACTCGGGCAGTTTTACCGGCATGCAATCCGAGGTTGCAAAAAAAGCAATAACTGGCTTTGCTGCCGATAATGGTTTTGGTAAAAAACAGACGACATACAGGCTGCGTGACTGGGGAATTTCCAGACAGAGATATTGGGGAGCACCTATCCCAATAATTTATTGTGAACGATGCGGGGTTCAACCCGTAGCAGAAAAGGACCTGCCTGTTACCCTGCCTCCGGATGTCAAGATAGAAAAATCCGGCAAATCACCCCTTCACGATCTGGAAAGCTTTTACCAGACCACATGCCCGAAATGTGGTGGCTACGGTCGCCGCGAAACCGACACCATGGACACGTTCGTTGAGTCCTCTTGGTATTTTGCCCGTTATGCCTGCCCAGATTATACCGACGGCCCTTTAAAGAAAGGTGCGGTTGATCACTGGCTACCGGTGGATCAATATATCGGTGGTGTGGAACATGCCATTCTCCATTTGCTTTACTCACGTTTTTTCACCAAAATCATGCGGGATCTCGGGTATCTGTCCATCGATGAACCTTTTATCAACCTGCTGACTCAGGGTATGGTTATAAAAGACGGTTCGAAAATGTCAAAATCAAAAGGAAACGTTGTCGATCCGGATATACTTATCAAAAAATACGGTGCCGATACGGTTAGACTTTTCAGTCTTTTCGCCGCTCCCCCAGAGCGAGATCTAGAATGGAGTGATCAGGGGGTCGAAGGTTCTTTTCGCTTTCTCAACAGGGTTTATCGTTTTGTGCAGGATAATCTCGTAATGCTCGGAACGACAGGAGCACAAGTTCCGGTTACCATGAACGAAGCCGGCCGGGAACTGCATCGAAAAACACACCAGACTATCCAGAAAGTTGGAAATGATATAAATGGAAAATTTCATTTCAACACCGCGATCAGCGCGATTATGGAACTGACAAATACTTTGTATACACTTACTGCTGAAAACAGTGATAATAAACCGGAAAATGCCGCAATCAAGGAAGCGGTTGAGGCTATTATCCTGCTTCTATCACCGATGGTGCCTCATTTCTGTGAAGAAATGTGGGAACGTCTCGGGAAGAACACACCACTTTCCGATACTTCCTGGCCGGAATTTGACCAGGAAGCAACGAAAGAAGAAAGCATCACTCTGGTTGTGCAGGTTAACGGCAAAGTTCGCAGTAAACTTCAGGTTGAAGCTGATTGCCCCGAGGCAATACTGAAAGAAAAAACTCTTGCCGATGACAAAGTAGTTAAATTTATTGATGGAAAAACAATCCGCAAAATTATTGTTGTTAAAAACAAATTAATAAATATTGTTGTTTCATAAAAATTCCGGGATTAGCCATGAAAAAAATTAAACTTTTTCGAAACTGCAATAACTTCTTACTTTTGTTGGCACTTCTCATGGTTGTGGCCGCGTCTCTGACTGCCTGCGGCTATTCAAATCCCTATGTTCAAACAGGCGATGATGAAAAAGTAAAACCTGATGCGGTTTCTATTTACGTAGACATGTGGCAAAACAAAACAAGTGAATTCGGCTTTCAAAACGATATTAAACAGTCGATAATCAGGTGGTTGAAAAAATCACCTCACTTTTCCATAGCCAAACGTCCGGATCAGGCTGATTACATTCTTGATGGAGTAATTAAATCAATCCATATACCAGGACTCTCCTATGGGAAATGGGATCGGGCAGTGGAACTGCGGGTGGAAGTTACCTATGGGGTAGAATTGAAAAAGAGAAAGACAGGCGAGGTTGTGCTAAAAAAACAAGACGCTGATTGGCATGAATCCTTTGAGACAGGGAGTGATGCGGCGAGCTTAGAGATGAACAAGCGAGAAGCGTTACGTGAAATTGCCGACAACATTTCGGAAAATATCTATGTAAATCTTTTTAATAAATTCTCGTATAAAAATAAGGGAAAAGCCGATATAACTTTTGATAATACAAGTTCATATAAATAAAAAAAACGGAGCAAAACAATGTATTGCTCCGTTTTATTGTATTATTAACCGGAAAATTTTAATTTACATCGTCAAGCGTTTAAATGCCGCAACAATTCCTTGCGCATCAAGCCCCTGTTCAGCATATAAATCCGACGGCTTTCCAGAAGAACCGTAATGGGTTACTCCGAGCCTTTTAAACCGACAGTTTAATCCTTCATCTGCAAGGACAGCCGCAGTCATTGCACCAATACCTGTATCGACATGATGGTCCTCAACCGTCAAAAGAGGCCCTCCCCCTTTTACTGCATCGAGAACAGCCTCTTTATCAAAAGGTATAACTGATGCCATAAGCAAAACGGATACAGCGATACCCTCTTCTTTTAGTTGCTTCCAAGCCTCCATTACACTTGGACTGACGGAACCATAGGCAATTATTGTTCCCGCGTTGCCACGTCGTACCCAATCCCCTTTTCCTGGGGTAAAAATATAATCCTTCCCGAAGAAGGGGGTGCCGTCTTCTGCCACCACAACACCCATTTTTGACCGCCCCATCCCGACAAAATGATTACCGGCCGCAACAGCAATATGACGGATTATCCTATCTGTCTGATTAGGGTCCGCAGGAATAAAAACTTGAAAATCAAAATAATTTCGCATCAGGCCGATATAATCAATCCCCTGATGGGTCGGTCCGTCTTCCCCGACATCAAGCCCTAGATGGGTCGCAACAATTTTGACGTTTGTGTGGTTTATATCGTTAAGACGATTCTGGTTGTACACTTCAGAAATGGCAAATACCCCAAACGTACTGAAAAAAGTCACCATTTCTTCCCTGCTGATTGCGCCGGCCATGGTGGCAGCGTGATGTTCCTGAATGCCACACTCCAGAAATGCCGCTGGCAGATGTTTGCGGAAATCACCCATTTTAACTGATCCTTCCAAGTCACAGGAAACACCGATAATTTTAGGGGATTCCCCGGGAAGATTATTAACTTTGGCCAAATCATGCAAAGCATTTCCATATGCTGAACGGCAATCAGTTTTTTTATCAACTTCATAAACAATGGGTGATCCTGCGGCAATTTGAGGATAACAAACCTTGTTCGTGATACGTGTGGCTGTTGAAACGGGCTTTTTCCGTAGCTCAACCCATTTCTCATAATCATTTTCAACGCCAAGCTCGTCCAGCGCCGCGGAGAGCTGGTCAATTTTTAAAGGAGATCCATGATATTTTGCCAGGTTCTCCATAAATGAAAAGCCCTTCCCCATTATTGTTTTCGCGATTATAACAGTGGGCTTTTCGGGGTTGGTGGAAACTCCGTTGTATACGGCTGATAATTTTTTGAAAACTTTATTATGATTGTGTCCATCATCGAGAATTTCAATATTCCATCCACAGGAGCTAAAAAGACCTCGGATATTAATAGGCATAACATCTTCAGTGCTGCCACATATCTGCAAATGATTGCGATCAACAAGCACCACAAGATTATTTAATTTATATTTTTGGGCAAAACGCATTGCTTCTGCAGCCTGTCCTTTCTGCAGGTCTCCATCACCCATATAAACAATAACTTTTTGTTTGCCACCTTTCAGCTTCAAAGCCATGGCCATACCAACCCCCACGGACAACCCCTGCCCCAGGTTCCCGGTATCCCACTCAACCCCGGGCACGATTTTTTCAACATGCCCGGGAAATCCTGATCCGGCACGACGGAAGCCTGTTAGAAAATCCTCTTCAGTAAAATATCCGTATTCGGATAAAACGCTGTACACCCCTGGTGAAATATGTCCTATGCTCATCACGACCCTGTCGCGCTCCTGCCACAGAGGTTCTGTCGGTTTATGGTTCATGAGGCCATAGGTGACGAGCAGCAGGTCGAGAGACGAGAGTGAACCGCCGGGATGCCCCGAAGCGGCAAGTGATGTTGACAAAAGTATCCGGCGTGCGCACCGTTTACGCATCGCCGCCAGTTTTTCCAACTCTTCCGTAGACAGTTGATCATTATTCGGGTTTAATTTGAGTGTCATGACATCTCCAGTTTTGATCAGTTGACTGGTTTAATAAAAATGATGGCTTCCTGCAAAACGCCAATACTTTTATTCAATCAAACGAGTAGAGCAGCATCGATCGTATGATGTCGTAAGAAGTAATTTTCAATAAAGCCACCAAAATTAAAACGGTTTGCCTTCAAAGGGACCGCCATATTACTACGTTCCATCCGAACACTCCAGCATAAAATCCATGAAAATAATGCCTCTGCAAATAGCAGGTCTGACAATCAACAATCCTTTCATTCTAGCACCTCTGGCAGGGTATACAGATCTACCATTTCGATTATTATGCCGTGAATATGGGGCAGGGCTTGTCTTTTCTGAAATGATAAGCTGCCATGGACTGCTGTATAATCAGCAGAAGACTTGGGACATGACCTTGTCGGATCAGCGGGAACGACCTGTCGCCATGCAGCTCTTCGGCAGTGATCCGGATGTCATGGGCAGGGCTGCATCGATGCTATGCCGTTTACCAATTGACTGTATCGACATTAACATGGGATGTCCGGTTAAAAAAGTTACTCAAAAAGGAGCTGGAGCCGCCCTGATGAAAACACCTCTGCTAGCGGCTGCAATTATCCGTCAAGTTTGCGCACATGCAGGGGACAAACCCGTAACCGTTAAATTCCGCTCAGGTTGGTCGCATGACAGTATAAATGCGCCGGAATTTGCACAAATGGCCGAAGAGTCCGGCGCCTCGGCAGTCACCATACATGCACGAACTTGGAGTGACGGTTTTTCAGGGTCGGCAGACTGGGAAGTCCTGGCACGAAGCAAGGAAAAAATATCCATCCCGCTGATAGGAAACGGCGATATACTTACTCATGAACAAGGTGTTACAATGATGAAGATGACCGGTTGTGACGGGGTGATGATAGGGAGGGGATGTCTCGGCCGCCCCTGGATTTTTGCCGGAACGTATTATGAAGAGACTCCATTGCTGCGTCTCAAAGCGGTTAAACGGCACATGGACCTCATTAATGAATTTATCCCCCCCCAGTGGACGCTTGGTAAGATTCGTAACCATGCAGGTAAATATTTCAAAGGTATGCGCAATGGGACGTTACTGCGCAACAGGATATATCAGACAGAAACATTCGCTGCCCTAAGAAAATTAATTGATGATTTACTCGAAGAATTCACCGACGAAAAAACCAGAAAATCAGAGATAACAGAAGACTGACAAGAATTGATGTGGTCAGAGGGAAATAAAAGCTAAAATTATCCCTCCGGATAATAATATCTCCAGGAAGGCGCCCCAAGGGAAGTTTACTCAACAAGGGCCATAACAGACCGATAGCAATAAGCAATACCCCAAAATATATAAAATTTTTCCCCATAGTTATCGAAGTATTTTAAGCGGCTTGTAAGACACAATAAAAACTGCTACCCTTTAAATGCTATCCTAATTTGTTATCTTTAGCATAAAATACTTACCGCACAATGCAACTTTTGTAAAACATGCCCACAATACTTGTTGTCGATGACGAACTGAGCATGAGGGAGTTCCTGAAAATTCTCCTGGAAAAGGAGGGATTTCAGGCCATTACCGCCTCAGACGGGGAAAAAGCTTTAAAAATTCTCTCAACGCAATCATTTGAGCTTGTCATCTCAGATATCCGTATGCCCGGCATGGGAGGCCTCGACCTGCTTGATTCAGTAAAAAAAACGCAACCCGAACTCCCTTTTATCATGATTACCGCCTTTGCCTCTCCGGAGGATGCAGTTCAGGCAATGAAACACGGAGCCTATGATTATATAACCAAACCATTCAAAGTAGCTGAAATTAAAGCTATCATCAATTCAGCAATCATCAGTAAGGATACCGGCAGCAAAATGGCGGAATCCCCTGCATCCAGCGATTATCCGAACATCATTGGCGAAAGTCCGGAAATGAAGAATATTTTCAGCCAGATCGACAGGATAGCTCCTACACATGCGAATGTCCTTATCATCGGAGAATCTGGCACGGGAAAAGAACTGATTGCCCAGGCGATCCATCAAAAAAGTAGAGTCGCTTACAATAATTTTGTTCCCATAACCTGTAACGCTATTCCCGAAACCTTGTTTGAAAGCGAACTTTTTGGACATATGAAAGGATCGTTCACAGGGGCGAACGCAAACAAAATAGGTCTTTTCGAGTTGGCGAACAATGGTACAGCTTTTCTTGATGAAATAGGTGAACTGACGCCATTAGTCCAGACAAAACTTCTTCGAATTCTTCAGGAACGAGAGTTTAAAAGAGTTGGGGATACAAAGACAATCAAAGTGAACGTCCGGATTATCTCAGCCACAAATCGTGACTTGGAACAGGAAATCCTTGAAAAACGTTTCCGTGAAGATCTCTTTTACCGCCTTGCAGTTGTGCCAATACGCATGCCTCCATTACGCGAAAGAAAAGGTGATGTTCCTTTGCTGGTTCAGCACTTCCTGAAAAAATATTCCGAAACCTTTGAGAAAGAAGCCCCCCAGCTTTCTTCTTATGCCATGGAGGTCCTGATGAAATATGACTTCCCTGGAAACGTCAGAGAACTCGAAAATATCATCGAAAGAGGGGTAGCACTTTCGACATCAAATATTATTCTGCCGGAAAGCCTCACCTTGTCCGCACAACGAAAAACTGCTCCGTCCTATGAAAAAAATAAAAATACGATCTTCTCAATGACAAGCGAAGAGGAACTGTACGATCTCGGCCTTGAAAAAGTTACAAGCAGATTTGAAAAAAAGATGATTGAACTTGCCCTTAAAAAAGCCGATAACTCTAAAATGAAAGCCGCCGATCTATTGAAAATCAGCTTCCGCTCCAT
>QKJV01000303.1 GCA_003249165.1 Desulfobulbaceae bacterium
AGGCATTCGACTCCATCCTTGACATCGGTAAAGCAGCGCCGTTGACTGCCGCCATCCACCAATCTGATTGGTGTTCCTTCAACAAGATTGAGGATGAGCTGGGTGATAACGCGTGAACTGCCGATACGAGCTGACATGAGGCTATCCAGACGGGGGCCGACCCAATTGAAAGGCCGAAACAGGGTAAATTGAAGGCCTTTTGTCGCTCCATACGCCCATATAACCCGGTCAAGGAGTTGTTTGCTGCATGAATAGATCCAGCGCTGTTTGTGGATGGGGCCGAGGACGAAATTGCTTGTTTCTTCATCGAATTCCGGATCCTGCGACATGCCGTATACTTCCGATGTAGACGGGAAGAGTATGCGCTTGCCGTATTTTGCGCAATAGCGTACGATCCGCAGATTTTCTTCAAAATCCAGCTCAAAGACACGCAGAGGATTGCGGACATATTCAGCCGGGGTAGCAATAGCGACCAGCGGCAGAACAATGTCACACTTGCGGACATGGTATTCGATCCATTCCCGATGAATTGAGATATCACCTTCGCTGAAGTGAAAACCCGGGCGGTTCAACAGGCGCTGGATGGAAGAAGCCCCGAGATCCATGCCATGCACTTCATATCTGCCGCTGTCCAGCAGACGTTCACTCAGATGGTTGCCAATGAATCCGTCGACCCCGAGGATAAGAACATGTTTTTTTCGGTGCAGCTCAATTTCACAGGCAATTTTTTTCGAAAACCGCAGCCCCGGCACGAGATTTAATTCGGTGGCAAGTTGTGCGCCGCCGACAAAAACGCTGCCTTCGCTTTGTCCTGCCTCGACTTGGACCGCCCCATCACCGCAGCGGATAATCAGAGGATCTCCGGAGATAACCGTACCCGGAATGACATTATCATTATTTTCAACAGGGGTAACTGTCCAGAAGAAGCATTTCTTGTTGCGAAGATAACTGAATGCTCCCGGATAAGGACGGGTAACAGCACGGACAAGGCTATGAACTTCAGTGGCCGATTTGCCCCAGTCAATTTCCCCATCAGATGGCTTCCGGCCGCCAAAGTAACTTGCAAGTGCATGATCTTGGGGAGTGCGCGGGATTTTTCCTTCTTTAATTGCCGGGAGAATGTCCTCAAGCAATGCTGCTGCGGCAACCGTCATTTTGCTGTGTAAGGTCAATGCAGTATCAGTTGGGCAGATAGAAACTTTTTTCTGGGCGACTATATCACCGTCGTCGGGTTTGGGAGTCATAAAATGGAGCGTGACACCTGTTTCAGTTTCGCCGTGGAGCAGGACCCAGTTCACCGGGCAACGTCCGCGGTATTTCGGCAACAGCGACCCATGCAGGTTGAGGCAGCCCATGGCAGGAATCGAAAGTATAGCTGGGCCTACCATATTACGATAATAAAAGGAAAAAATAATGTCAGGCTGGAGTTCCCTGATACGCTCAACCCATAGCGGATGATTGATATCCTCCGGGGCGAAAACGGTAAGTTTTTTTTCGGCGGCAAGTTCCGCCACGGATTCGAACCAATGATTTTCCTTCGGATCGTCGGGATGAGTGAAAACGGCCTGTATATCAAAACCATTGGCCAGCAGAGCCCGAATTCCTGCACATCCTATATTGTGATAGGCAAATACGATAGCTTTCATGGCTAAACTCCTGATTTAATATATTGCAATTAAATTAATGATTATTTATTTCGTTAATGGGCGATGTTATTTTGCGGCTGCGTTTTTTCGCGTGCAACAACGGTTAATTCGGAAAGCATGATGTGGTCGGCCTGTTCACGATTATTGCCGCCTATTACTTCCTGGATAAAATATTTTGGTCTGCTGCGTACATCATCTGCTGCGTACATCATGATAGATGCGGCCGATATATTCGCCCAATATGCCGAGAGCGAGAAAAAGGGCGCCGACCAAAACAAATTGCGCGGCAAACAGGGTAAACACACCCTCTGCCGCCCAGACGGCACCATAGGCGAGCCGCATGACAATAAGAAACACTCCGAAGCCTATTCCAAAAGCAGCGAATACTGTCCCAAGCAGGGAAAGGAGTCGCAATGGAAAGGTCGACATAGACGTGAGAAGATCATATTGCAGCGAGATAAGTTTATAGATACTGTATTTCGATTGACCGGTGACCCGTTCTGCATGGCCGACCGGAATTTCCGTAGTCTTTTTGGCAAAGCTGTTTGCCAGGATCGGGATAAAAGTGGAATGTTCCCGGCATTGCAGCATGGCGTTGACGATATGGCGGCGATAGGCTCGCAGCATACATCCGTAATCATGCATCATCACGCCGGTTGCGCGGCGGACTGCTCTGTTGATCATGGCCGACGCGGTTTTCCTGAAAAAAGAATCACGGCGATTCATACGTACAGTGCCGACAACATCGAAACCTTTGTTGATCTCCTCCAGCAACCTCGGTATCTCTTCAGGCGGGTTCTGTAAATCCGCGTCAAGGGTCACAACCATTCTGCCGTGGCTCTGCCGGAAACCGGCAAAGATGGCTGCGTGCTGACCGTAATTACGGTTGAGCAGCACACCAAGAACCTCGGAATGCTTTTCTGCGGCTTCTTTTATCATCTCAGTTGAACCATCGCGACTGCCGTCGTCAATCAGAATCAACTCAAACGTTTTACCGGTAGCGCGGCATGCTGCAAGACAACGGGTGATAAGCTCATCGAGACACGCTGATTCGTTGAAGACGGGGATCACAACTGAAAATTCAGTGACTTTCATTATTGCAGAACCTCCTTTATTGCCTGGACAACATCGTCAACATCTGCTTCGGACATTGCCGGAAACAGGGGAAGTGAAAGAATTCTCGCTGAATTCCATTCGGTGTTGGGCAGAGTACCCTGCAGCATTGGATATAATTGCCGGTAATATTTCTGAGTATGGGCAGCAAGAAAATGAATGCCCGTACCTATATTTTTTTCTTTTAACCGGTTCATGAAGATGTTTCTGTCCATCCCCGCTTTTTCCGTGTCCAGACGGACAATAAAGAGATGCCATGCATGACGCATTTCATATTCCGGGATGCTGAGAGGTATGATTTCTTCAATATCTGCCAGCAGGTCAAGGTACCTGGCTGCAAGCTCAGCACGTTGTGCAATAAATCTATCAAGGCGGGCAAGCTGACCAAGTCCGAGGGCCGCAGCGATATCGGTCATGTTGTATTTGAAACCCGGTTCAAGAACCTCAGCCTGCGGACTGCGCCCCTGGCTTTTTCTGTCATAAGCGTCTACTCCGAGACCATGAAATTTCAGACGACGTATGGCATCAAGCAGAGCATGATCATCGGAACAGAACATGCCCCCTTCACCGGTTGTTATATTTTTTATAGGATGAAAGGAGAAAATTGCCGTGCCGTGAGCGCCTATTCTGTTTTTTTTATATTCAGTTCCTGCTGCATGCGCGGCATCTTCCACAAGTTTCAGCGATTTCTCCTCGCATAGATGGCGGATTGGGTCCATATTTACCGCTGCTCCGGCAAAATGAACAGGTATAACGAGTTTAGTCCGATCAGTGATACATGGTTCAATGCTCTCGGCTGTAACCATCAGAGTCTGTTTGTCAACATCGGCAAAGACCGGCGTTGCTCCGGCGAGCACAATCATATTCACCGTCGAAACCCAGGTCATTGATGGGGTAATCACTTCGTCCCCCGGTCCAATGTCGAGGGCTTTTAACAGAAGATGCATCCCGGCAGTTGCCGAGCAGAGGGCAACACTACCCGCTGCGCCACAATAGCTGCTGAAGGATTTTTCGAATTCGGCATTTTTGTTCCCGGTCGTAAGCCATCCGGAACGGAGTACCTCCGAAACCGCATTTATTTCCTCTTCACTTATAGAAGGTTTTGAAAAGGGCAGAAAATCATTCCTCATGTTTTTCCCAAAATTGATTGTGATTGCATGTCTACATTTTTGCATTGTTATAGCGATGATACATGAAGAAAAGATGAAACCGGAAAATTTTTAAGAAAGTTTTGTTTCTCCAGATGCAAAAGGCAACTCCTGATTTTCTATCTTTTACTTTCAGTTGTGCATACAAGATAAAGATGAAGGTGGCAAGATGAATGAAGAGAATTAAATTTTTGTTGCTGAAAAAGCAATGCCGCATTAATGTGACCACATGGTCATAATTATGGAAGACAAAGAGCATATAGCCAAAACAACTTTTAATAATCTCCCACAGGAAAAACAGGAGAAAGTCATCAATGCAGCAGTGGCTGAATTTGCCCGAAACGGCTATCAGAAGGCAAGTCTCAATATCATTGTCAGAGATGCGGGAATTTCCAAGGGGTCGCTGTATCAATATTTCAGGAATAAAGAAGAATTATTTGTCTTTATTTTTTCCCGGTTCACCCTGTTGGTGAAAAAAGCCGTCAAGATAGCAGATCTTGGAGGAGACAGTGATTTTTTCAGCCAGGTTGGAAGGGTCCTTTTTGCCGGGATAGAATTTATTAACCGGTATCCGGATTTCTTTCAGATTTATCTTCGAGTGTTATTTGAACGGGATATCCCCATGCGTGAAAAATTGCTGGCCGAGGTCAGACTTTTTTCCCGTGAATATTTCGGACCATTATGCCGGGAAGGGCAACAATGTGGGGCTATCCGGCAGGATATTCCTACTGATGTGGTGATATTTGTCCTTGACGCCACACTTGATCGTTTTCTCCAAAGTTATGCACAGAATACCCTTGCTCACGATTTCGGCCTGGAACGGCTTGACAGAGATTATCTGTCTTACCAGGTGAATATGATCCTGCAGGTTCTTAAGTCCGGGCTGATCATTCAAAAAACAGGTGAATAAGGGTTTACTTCATATTTCCGCGCAGAATAAGGACTGCGCACTATCTTTTTTCAAGGGGGAGTTCCATGGACTCATACGTAGAAAGGGTGGGATTGGGTGACATCCTGCAGAAAATACGAAACAATGAGAGAATCAGTTGTGAGGATGGCATAAGGCTTTATCAGTCTCCTCACTTGCTTGCTGTTGGCTACCTTGCTGATATTGTTCGACAGAGGATCAACGGAGACAACGCCTATTTTATCTATAACCAGCATATCAACTACTCGAACATCTGCACCAATCTCTGTAAATTCTGCGCATTCGGCAAGCCGAAAGATTCTGATAAGGCGTATGAGATGAGCCGGGAAGACGTTGCCCGTAAAGTCAGGGAACGCATTGATGAACCAATCACTGAAATTCACATGGTTGGCGGTATTCATCCTGATCTTCCTTTCAGCTATTATATTGACCTTCTCAAGGAAATCAAATCAATCCGACCAGATGTTCATATCCAGGCCTTTACCTGTGTCGAGATAGATCACCTGGCCAAAATGGCTGGCAAACCGGTTGCCGAGACACTGGGATTACTGATGGAAGCGGGTCTCGGGTCTATTCCCGGAGGTGGTGCTGAAGTTTTCAGCCCGAGAATTAGAAAACTTACCTGCGAAAATAAACTGCCGGGGGAGGGATGGCTTGAAGTGGCGAAGACGGCGCACC
>QKJV01000222.1 GCA_003249165.1 Desulfobulbaceae bacterium
ATCAACTTGACCAGGGAAAGAGACGCCTGCTTTGGATCGGACCCGACCGTACAGCCAAAACTTTCAGGGAATTTTTCGACTGGCTCGGCACGGCAAGATCTCGGCAATTGCGGTTTATTTGCAGTGACATGTGGAAACCCTATTTGGCCGTCATTGCCGAGAGAGCAGGATGTGCCGTCAATATCCTCGACCGGTTTCATATCATGAGTCAGATGAGTAAGGCAATCGACGAGGTTAGGGCCAATGAGACCAAGGAACTCAAGAAGAACGGGAAAGAACCCCTCCTGACAAAGAGCCGTTGGTGCCTCTTGAAACGGCCCGAAAACCTGACCGAAAAGCAGGTGGACAGACTGAAGGATCTGCTCGCATGCAACCTCAGAACCGTCCGCGCCTACTTACTCAAGGAAGATTTTCAGCGGTTCTGGAGCTACAGTTCTCCGACTTGGGCTGGCAAGTTCCTTGATGCCTGGTGCACAAGAACCATGCGATCCAAAATCAAACCGATGAAGAAGGTCGCTAAAATGTTAAGGGCTCACCGTCCCCTCCTGCTCAACTGGTTTCGTGCAAAAAATACGATTGCCCTGGGCTGTGTGGAGGGCTTTAACAACAAGGCAAAGGTGATCACCAAGCGATCCTATGGATTTCGCACGTACGACGGACTGAAAATAGCTTTATATCATGGGCTTGGTGACCTGCCAACGCCCAAGGCTACCCACAGATTCTGCTGAGGAACCAGAACAATATCTATGCACGGTTAAAATTTAAGATTCTCATTTGTAAATGGTTAGACAAAAAATACAATTTCCAAAATTTGTCCAACAGCTCGAGCGTGAAGGACTTATTCTCGACCTGAAAAATAGGTCCTCTATTGGAATTTTTTTTATTGCCTTTATTGGATTGACCGTATTCTTCACCTATAGCTTCAACTCCAGGCATCCTGAATTCACGTATACATTTCTTGGTCCTTTGATCACGATATGTTCCTTGCGAGTATTTCATCTCTGTTTTTTTTCATTTCTCGCAAAAGTAAATCCACGTATAAATATAGCCATATTTATCAGCAGTGTTCTGCTGACGGCCTTGATATGGGGGGTTGGATTTCTTGAAGTCATGATGCAGGAACAAGAGTATCCTAGTCAAATTCTCATGGTTATGGTTACTGCGGGCATTTGTTCAGGTGGTGTTGTTGCCTATGTTCCTTATCGTCTACTCTCGCTAGCCTATAATTTACTTATTATATGGCCATCGGCACTCTACCTTCTTATATGCAGTCCCTTTCTCCCTGCGGGAGCGCTTTTCCTCGCCTATTCCTTTTACCTGTTCATAATTACGTACACAGGAAATATAGGATACTGGAAGGCTGTTTATAACGAAGAGCTCCTGCGAAAACAATCAATGGAGCTGGAGTTGCTCAGTCGTGTGGATGTACTGACAGGACTGTTTAACCGCAGACATTTTGACGAATTGTATGAATATGAATGGAAGCGATCGCTGCGCAATAATGCGCCTTTGTCGGTGCTTCTTTGCGATATAGATAATTTTAAACTGGTAAACGACCAGTACGGGCATATGGCAGGTGATGAAGTCCTTCGTGTGACGGCAGATAATCTCAAGCGAGTTTTCAAGCGAGGCAATGACATTGTCTGTCGATACGGTGGAGAAGAATTTATTGTTGTTCTGTGCATGACCAAGGAGGAAAGCCTGGAGCTTGCGCAACAAATGTGCCATCTCCAAGAGGAATCAGTCGTGTCATATAAGGATCAGCAACTTAAAACGACAATCAGTATGGGGTTGGCTTCCAACGAGGGAGTTTGTCTATCTTCCCGAGAAGAACTGATCGAATTGGCGGATAAGGCACTTTATGAAGCCAAGAGCGCCGGTAAAAATCAAGTTGTCACGTCCCCATGAGCAAGCACGGCTGATTTTGTATCAAAATTTTTTCAAACTGTTTTGGGGGAGGTGAGGGCATTTATCTCCCCTTTTTTAATCTTTTGCAAAGAAATACAGTGGTGGTCCTAATGGGGACATTGAGGAACCCTTGATCCTGTACTGGCAAGGTTGCTGCCCGCCATTCCTCTACCATGTCACACTTCGATAAATTCGTGTCCGAAATAATCGGACTTGTTTTCCTGTCCTGTCCTGTTTCTCCGGATTCGTTTGGCCTTCATTTATCTTTTCCTCTCGGTGGCTAGTATTTAACCTATCGTTTTCTATATCTTTTTATGTATTGCCTCCTTTGGGAACCTTTCTTGCTATAAAGTTTTCGTCTTCGTTACGAAACTAAACAACCTGCCTGGATTTGGCTTTGCCAATAAAGAACCAAGGGGAGCTTCTTCTAGTGTCCCGTGCGGTTAATCGTATCAATTTATTTGATAGCATGTTATAGTGCCATATGGCACGAACACACGAGAAATTTACGATTACAGATGAGCAAATTCAGTCACTCGAATCACTTTTGCGTGCACCGAAAACTGCTCAAGGTCTAGCACTCCGAGCAAAAATTGTCCTTCTCACAGCCTCTGGTAAATCCGCCGAAGAGGTGGCTGTCGAACTGGAAACGACTATTCGGACAGTCTATCGCTGGAGAATTCGTTTCAAAAAGCTTGGCATGGAAGGGCTTTACGACCGTCCTCGCAGTGGTCAGCCGAAAAAACTGACCGATGCTAAAGTCAAGGAAGTGCTGCGCATGACAGTTGAATGCATTCCTCATGAGGCAACTCATTGGAGTGTTCGCCTCATGGCTAAAGCTGCCCAGGTTACAACCTGGCAGGTTCGTCAGATCTGGGATGCTGCAGACCTCAAACCGCATCGTCTCAAAAATTTTAAGATCAGCAACGATCCCAATTTTGCCGAAAAAGTCATCGATGTGGTTGGCTTGTATATGGATCCTCCGCAAAATGCGGTTGTACTTTCGGTTGATGAAAAGACTCAGATTCAAGCGTTAGATCGCACCCAACCGATGTTGCCGCTTAAGCCGGGGCAGATAGAGCGTAGAACTCATGATTACAAAAGAAACGGGATCACCAACCTCTACGCAGCTTTTGATATCTTGACCGGTCAAGTCATTGGTCGAACAACGAAAAGGCATCGAGCGAAAGAATTTTTAGATTTTCTACGTCAAATCAACAAGTCCGTACCCGGAAAAGTGGACCTTCATGTCATTTTAGACAACAGCAGCACGCACAAAACGGCAGAAGTGAACAAATGGCTCAAGGCCAACCCGCGTTTTACATTTCACTTTACTCCGACCAGTGCCTCTTGGCTGAATGCTGTTGAGAGTTGGTTTGGGCAGCTTGAGCGAAGATCAATTCATCGCGGAGTGTTCACCAGTGTCAAAGATCTGAGGGACGAAATCCATCGTTTTATAAAGCAGCACAACAAAAGAAGTGCGAAACCTTTTACGTGGACAAAAAGCGCTTCTGTCATCCTGGATAAGGTTGATAAAGTCTCCAAATTAATTGACGGCACTAACCAAACGGGACACTAGAACTGTTGATTGTCAACGAAGACTAATCTTGGGGGGGGGTATGCGGCAGCAATGCATCAATATCATCCGAAAATTCATTGATAAAAATAGATTAATATCAGTTTCTAGTACAGAACTACGATTCCAAGCACTCACTGATTCTGTCAAAGACGCAATCCTCATCATGGATGAGAAAGGTGTTATTACTTTCTGGAATCCTGCAGCAACACGTATTTTCGGATATTTGGCAACAGAGGCTATCGGTAAGGACCTTCATTACCTCCTCGCGCCAAAGAGGTATATTTC
>QKJV01000155.1 GCA_003249165.1 Desulfobulbaceae bacterium
CCAATATACTATCTGAAATTTTTACCAACACCGGCACTATTTCCGGTGTTTTTTCCAAAAAAATCGAAATTGAAAAACCTTTTATCGATATTGCCGAAAAATTTTCACACATATCCGGTACAACAGTACTTTTAAGTGGCGGCGATTTCGATTGTTCCAGATACCATATCATGGGCACACACCCGTTTTTAATCTTCTCGGGAAAAGGGAATCAAATCACCATCGAAACCGACAATAGTAAAGTAACGTTTAAATCAGATCCTTTTTTTGTCCTGAGAGAATTATTAAAAAACTTCGAAATTGAGGTAAAAAATCTTCCCGGTCCGGTGTCAGCAGGGATATTCGGTTATCTTTCCTATGATCTGAAAGACCATATCGAAGAGCTTCCCCGGACTTGCGTAGATGATATGTCTCTTCCCCAAATATATTTTGCTGTCCCTTCAATTATCCTTATTAAAGATAAAAAAAAGGGGGAGACAACCATTTTAATTCCGAAAAGAACCGTTAAAGGAGAAGAATACGAAAAAGATACATTTGACCGTTTTATGAGGGAAATAGAAAAATCGTCAAACCGGGAAGAAAAATCAGACAGTACCATAAAAAATTACGCATCCAACTTTACTAAAGATGAATACATGGAGGCGATAACTTCCATCAAAAATTATATCTATGCCGGAGATGTCTACCAGGTCAACCTGTCTCAGCGGTTTTCCACAGACTATAAGGGAGAACCTTATTCCCTTTTCAAGGCGTTATACAAAAAAAATCCTGCCCCGTTTTTTGCCTACATTCATGCGGGAGATCACTATATTGTCTCAACCTCACCGGAACGCTTTATTCTAAAAGACGGCGATGATGTGGAAAGCCGCCCGATTAAAGGAACCCTTACCCGGGGAAAAACACCGGTGGAGGATAATATAAATAGAGAAGCTCTGTTAAGCAGTAAAAAGGATGATGCCGAACTTTCAATGATTGTCGATTTAATTCGAAATGATATCGGAAAAGTCTGCCAAACACGATCTGTTGTTGTCACAGAGCACAAACGGCTGGAGGCTTACGAAAATGTCTATCATCTGATCTCTGTCATTAAAGGAAAAATGGAAGCCGGCAAAGATTCTGTCGATCTGATAAAGGCCGCATTTCCAGGCGGTTCAATCACCGGATGTCCGAAAATAAGAGCCATGGAAATCATCGATGAACTTGAAACCGTAAGGAGGCACATTTATACAGGATCGATCGGATACATCAGTTTTCATGACACCATGGACCTTTCGATTGCCATTAGAACCGCAACCATTTATAACGATCGCCTGGTATTTTCTGTGGGAGGCGGGATTGTTTATGACTCTGTTCCCGAAGACGAATTTGAAGAAACGTTGCACAAGGGCAAGACGCTGATAGAAACCATTGCCGGAAATAAAAAAAATTCAGCGGAAGAATCTTATGCGTGGATGAACGGTATATTCAAACCGCTTGAAAATGTTCATATCCCTTTTTCCGATCCGGGGCTCCAATACGGATACGGTTTTTTCGAAACCATTCGATGCGTTAACGCAGATATCCGGTTTCTAAAAGAACACATCCACCGGTTCAATACTACCTGGGGAGCGCTTTTTTCATCAGAACCACCCGATCTTTCATGGGACAAAATTATTAAGCAGCTACTTTCAAAAAACAATTTATCTGATTCCATCACAGCGATAAAAATTCTCGCCACTTTCGGAAACCGTGAAACACCGCCTTTTCAAAGGAATCTGATCGTTTCCTGCCGTCCATATATTCACCGATTAGAATCAATAAAAAAAGAGGGGATGACTCTTGATATATATCCATATCCCAGGCAGACACCGCTTGCCGACCATAAGACATTAAATTATCTTTATTATTTTCTGGCCGGAAAATGGGCCAAAGAAAATGGTGCGGACGAAGCGCTTATCTTAAATCCGGATGGAAGCATATCCGAAACCAATACGGCAAATATTTTCCTGATTCAAAACAATACTGTCGTCATCCCTGAATCGAATCATGTTCTTCCCGGCATTATGGAAACTAAAATAGTTAAATGTCTTGGTGAGGGTAAATGGAATTACAACATCATCAAGAAGAAGTTATTTCCTGAAGACATGTTCGAGTCTGATGAGGTCATACTCTCCAATTCGTTAATGGGTGCGGTTCCCGTAATTAATTTAAAAAACAGGGAAATAGAATCTTCGGGCATATCAAAAAGAATCAATGAGCTGTTGCTTTAATTTTTTCATTATAGTTGTGGGCTTCCAGCCCATGGCTGTTATATTGAAAAACTTTAAATGGAAACCTTTGCGAACCACCTCTAATAGTGGTAAAAGTTTTTTCATTGTTAAATGATGAGACCATTCTGATATGGATCAAAATCTGCCGGAAGCCGGGAAGCTTATTTCATTAGTTCCAGAAATGGCCGAATATATCGCTCCCTAATATTATGCTCAGGAGGTAAACATGAAGGACAGTCTAAAGCCAGGTATAAAATATAGCTTTTCATTTACAATTACCAAATCAAAATTGGTTCCCGCCCTTTATCCGGAGTCAGATGAATTTCAGGAGATGCCGAACGTATTTGCGACCGGATATATGGTAGGATTAATTGAGTGGACTTGTATCCAAGCAATCAAGCCACACCTCAATTGGCCTGAAGAACAAACCGTTGGCATACATATGGACGCAAGTCATGTTGCAGCAACACCGGCCGGGTTAACTGTTACTGTAAAAATAAACCTCGTGGAGGTTGATGGAAAACGTTTGGTATTTGATTTTGAGGCCCATGATAACATTGATATCATTACTCGCGGTAAGCATGAACGCTTTATCATCAATAAGGAAAAATTTGATAATAGAATCAACGACAAATTGAAAAAAGTTGGGATATGACAAGCTGATCATTGGCAAGAGGAAATGATATGAGTCTAAATAACGAAGTCCTGAATTGCATTCATGAACGAAGGAGTACGCGTCGATTTACTGAACAACAAATATCATCTGAACAACTGGATGCTCTGCTTGATGCCGCAATATGGGCGCCTAGCGGGGGCAACAACCAAAGCTGGTTATTTACAGCGATTCAGAAAAAAAATGTGCTTCTTCACTTAAACGAGCTTGTTTGTGACGCATTTCAACGTTGGGTTCCTGATGACGATTACCCTTCAAAGCTTGCCATGAAGAAGCGTTCAAAACAGGAAGGCTATAACTTCTATCACAACGCACCAACACTCATTATTGCCTCCAATAAACCGAATTACGAAAATGCTATGGCAGATTGTGCCCTGGCGCTCCAGAATATTTTCCTTGCGGCCCAGTCTCTTGGATTGGGAAGCTGTTATATCAATCAACTTCATTGGCTCCGGGATGATGCGAGTGTCCGTGCCTTTCTGCTTGAAATGGGCATCCCAAAGGAGCATACGATCTGCTCTTCTGCAGCTATAGGGTTTATAGGTAAGGAATCGCCCGCGCCTGCCCGTAAACAAGGCACGATCCACATCATTCGATAGAAGAAATTGCATCGGAATGGTGAGAAAAAAACAGAGAGGCTTCATTCTTAACAGATAATTTTAACAAATATGCCCATGAGCAGGCGTGGCATGATGGTAATGCCACAGCCACGTTCAGGCTGCCTTGCTTGGTCCCTCTGTAAGCATTCCGGTTCGGAACGGCAATTTGACATTAGGCACCTGGCAGCAGGTTGTGGTGATCAATCATGACAATGGCCCCAGAAAGCGCACTGTTTTGTTGACGCAGGCCCAAATGCAATGTTCATGACCCCTGAGAATCAATTTCACAGCCTTTGATTCTAAAGTTGAGTCTTGGGCACTGTGAACTGTTGGGAGATCTATTTGAGTCCTCCTGAGCACTGGCTGAAGTATCAAACGCCTTATTGGAAAGGCTCTTGGTTAACAATGATACCATTATTGACCGCTTTCAATCCTTTGATAGTTTTGCTTTATCGTGACTATATTTTTTTCAGCATTTTTTCGAGAATGGTCCCAAATATCTGCTGTTCTTCATCTGTTAAATCAGCAACAATTTCCTGGGTCATTTTTATA
>QKJV01000371.1 GCA_003249165.1 Desulfobulbaceae bacterium
GGGCCAGAAAAAAGAGGCAACCGAACTGCTGGAAAAAGGATACGGACATAACGGAAATTCCCTGCCGCTTCTTTCCGCGCTTGCCCAGGTTTATATTGTTGAAAAAAAATTTGACAAAGCCCTGTCGCTCTGTGAAAAACGGATTAAGGCTGAGCCTGGCGATGCCATAACTTACAATCTGCAAGGCCGGATTTTTCTGGCGCGTAAAGATTTTGTGTCAGCAGAAAAAGCCTTCTCCAAGGCTATGGAGTTGAATCCTGAATGGCTTCCGCCATACAACAACCTTGCGACTCTCTATATTTTGCAGGGAAAAACCGATGACGCTATTGCCAAATTCAAACAGGCTCTTGAGGTTAATCCCAATAATGCGGGGACCTACCTCTCCCTAGCGCTGCTCTATGAAAAGACAAAGCAATACGATAAAGCAATCACGGTTTATGAACGTACTCTGGGCCACTTTGACAAATTCTGGCCTGCGGCAAACAATCTGGCTTTTCTGTTAAGTGAATTCTCCCCAAGCAAGGAAAATCTTGAAAGAGCATTGCAACTCGTCCAGCAGGCAATGAAAATGCGCCCTAATGAACCGGAACTGCTTGATACTCAGGGGTGGATATACTACAAAATGGGAAATATCCAAAGCGCGGCAGAGATTATAAGTCAAGCGCAAAATGCTGACCCAACCAATGCGGTTATAAACTATCACCTTGGGGTTGTTCTTGCTGAAACAGATCGTCGCGACGAAGCGCGACAACATTTACAGGATGCCATCGACAGTGGCCAAGGTTTCATCGGCATCAACAAGGCCAAAGAGTTATTAAAAAGCTTGAATAAATAAAAGCCGTACTTTAGATATTTAACCAGTCCCCCTCCTCAGAGAGGACTGATACTTTTTCCCATTCAGCCTAAATTTTCATGAGGGATACGATGAAAAGGTTACTCGGTTTATTTTATGGACTTGTTATTCTTCTGGTTTGCATCTCACCTTTGCAAGCCGCTGAAGACACACCCTTGTTAACAGGAGATCCTTACTTGATTGGCGCTGGCGATGTGCTCGATATCTCCGTATGGAAAGATGAAGCCCAGACCAAAACGGTAGTCGTGCTGCCTGATGGGACTATAGCCTTTCCATTGATCGGCCAGCTCATGGCGGAAGGGAAAACAGTCTCTCAACTCAAAGGAGAAATTACCCAAAAAGTTTCTCTTTATGTTCCTGATCCTGTTGTTACAGTTATCGTACACCAGGTAAACAGCATGTTAATATATGTGATAGGCAAGGTAAACAATCCTGGCCGTTTTCTTCTGAATACAAATGTGAATGTCATGCAGGCATTGACCATGGCAGGAGGACTGAACCCCTTCGCTAAAAGGGATAAAATTACCATCATGCGGGATGAATGGGGAGACACAACGATCTTCAGATTCAACTATGATGAAGTTTCGACAGGAGAAAATCTACAACAGAATATCAGGCTCCGCCGTGGAGATGTGGTCGTGGTCCCATGAAAAAACTCCTATCCTTTCCTTTTCTTTCTTTCTTTCTTTTAGCGGGCCAAGCGGCTGTAGCAGATGAGTTCAAAATCATTCCCTACGCATCCATCCGTGAAGAGTATAACGACAACATCTACTTCAGTGATGATACAAACGAGGAAGATTTCATCACTACCACCGCCGTGGGGCTTGAATTAAGAGAGAGAACAGAACGGCTCAATTCGAAATTCATAACCCGTTTTAATGGACTCTCCTATGCCGACCATAGCGAACTTAATGATATCGAAGAATTTTATAACGGGCAACTGACCTATCAACTTAACCCGTTTCTCAAATTATCTGCCGATGCAGGTTACTCGGTTGATTCCAGGCCGGATCGGGATCTGGATATTACCGGTTATATTTTTAACTCTGATGTCAGACGGCGGCAAAACTATTCCTGTTCGGCAGATTACCAGACTTCGGAAAAAACCTCTCTCTTTACCTCATATTCATTTCTTGAAGACCAATTTGAAATAGATAAAACAGACGAATTTACCGGACAGAACGTCCTGCTGGGACTCTCAAGAAAACTGGACCTGACAAAACCCACCGCGGCAAGACTCTATGGACATTATGCCCATTATGATTTTTACAGCTCCAAAGTAGATAATTACAGTCTTACAGTTGGATTCAGCCGGCAAATCAGTGAAAAATTAAGCTATGTTTTTGATATCGGTCCCCGTTATACCGAAGGTAAGGAAAAAAGGGGCAGCAGTACCACGTACGATGACGGGCTGGGGGGACAGTTCAGTATCACTTACGCGGAACAGCTCACAACTTTAGATATGAATCTTACCCACGAAATGACCGGCTCAAGCGGTCGTGACGGTGCCACCAAACGGACTGGCCTTGTGTTCTCCGTTAAACACCGCATCGGAGAAAGATCCACCATCCGTCTCAGTATCGACAGCTATTTGAACAAGAGTGACCGCAGTCAATCTTTTGTCAGTGATCTGAACGAGCTGACAACGACTTTTACCCCTTCTTTATATTATGAATTCGACTCTTCGCTTTCCTGTGAGACTTCCTATCGTTATACAGTGATTGATGATCGGGAGGCGGATCATGAAAAACATCGGAACCTTGTATTTTTTAAATTGACATACAGATATCCGGTTGTCGAATAGACAATCTTACCCAATTTTATTTCTCGGACCATACGGAGTTTTTCGTTATGCATAAAGATGTGAGGAGCGCACATGGAAGAGCATGAAATGTCGCTTAATGATTATCTGGCTGTTCTGAAGCGTCGCAAATTAAGTCTGATAATACCGGCCATTACTGTGATGCTGATTTCCATAGCCGTTGCTTTACTCCTGCCCCCAGTTTACAAATCCGTTTCTACAATTCTGATCGAGGAACAGGAAATTCCAGCTAATTTCGTAACTTCCACCGTAACCAGTTACGCGGAACAGCGACTCCAGTCAATACATCAACGCATAATGAGTACCAGTCGGCTGTTGGAAATCATTACCCGCCTCGATTTATATAAGGACCTGAGAGAAAAGGCTACAACCGAAGAAGTTATTGAAAAAATGCGTGAAGACATCAGTCTAGATTATATAAGCGCTGAAGTTGTCGATCGCAAGACAGGCCGACCAGCAACTGCCACCATTGCCTTCACGCTCTCCTATGAGTCCGAGGATAGTCCTGTTACCGCGCAAAAAGTTGCAAACATCCTGGCCTCGCTTTTTCTTGAAGAGAACCTGCAGGTAAGGGAACGTCAGGCAATGGAAGCAACGTCTTTCCTTGCCGACGAACAGAAAAAGGTCAAAAAAAGCCTTGATGAAATAGAGCAGGAAATATCCCGCTTTAAACAGGAGCACATTAACGAGCTGCCTGAAGTACTACAGGTGAACCTGCAAAGCCGACACAACGCGCAAAACTCGCGCGAAAGACTTGAGGAGCAGCTCCGCTCACTGAAAGAACAGGAAGGAAACCTGCAATCGGATCTGGCTAATGTTTCCCCCAAAATGGAAATGGAAGATATCAAGCGCCTGGAAGCCTTAAAGCTCGAATTAAACAATCTTGAGACCCGTTTCACCGACCAGTATCCAGATGTCATAAAAATTAAACAAGAAATCGAAAAACTCACAAATAAAATTAAGTCCGGAGAAAAAAACAGCCCCAGCAACATCCCTGACAACCCTGCTTATATCACCATCTCTTCTCAACTGGCAGGTGTTCAGGCCGAGATAACATCTATGAAAAGGCAACTTGTCGATCTCCAGAAA
>QKJV01000234.1 GCA_003249165.1 Desulfobulbaceae bacterium
TGAGCGCAAAGCGTTGATTGACCGCAATCATTCACTGTCAGTGACAAGACAGGCCAAATTGGTCAGCGTCAGTCGCAGCAGCGTTTATTATCGGCCCAGGCCTGTTTCGCAAGCCGACGTGGACCTAATGCACCGTCTGGACGAATTGCATCTGGAGCGTCCATTCATGGGGGCGCGTATGCTGCGTGATCAGCTTGATCGAGCCGGCATCAAAGTCGGTCGCAGACATGTCGGTACTTTGATGAAGCGCATGAGCATCGAGGCGTTGTACCGGAAGCCAGGAACCAGCAAGAAACACCCAGGCCATAAGGTTTACCCTTACCTCTTACGGGGAATGACGATCAACCGGGCCAACCAGGTATGGGCACTTGATACCACTTACATCCGGATGGCTAAAGGCTTTGTCTATCTCACGGCCGTGGTTGACTGGGCCAGCCGGAAAGTGCTGGCGTCCAAGATCGCTATCACCCTGGAAGCCTGTCATGCTGTCGATATCCTGCAGGAGGCGTTTAACCACCATGGTACACCAGAGATCGTCAACACCGACCAGGGAAGTCAGTTCACTGCTGAAGAGTTCGTTCAGACGGTCCAAGACCGCGGATGCAAACTCAGCATGGATGGCCGGGGTGCTTGGCGTGACAATGTTTTTGTGGAACGATTGTGGAGGTCCGTCAAGTATGAAGAAGTGTATCTCCATGCCTATGATTCCGTCGCCGAGGCCCGCAGATCAATCACACACTATTTGGACTGGTACAACCGCTGCAGACCGCACTCCAAATTAAAGAAAAAAACGCCCGACGAGGCCTACGCCGTGATGCTGCCGACGGTTGAACTGGCAGCCTAACTACAGGCAGAGATTTCACTTAAAAATCAAAGAATCCTGTTCAGACAAGTGGAGCCACTTCTCACTTCTGTACCACCACTCCCATTTTGAGTAAGGTGTCAATTTAAGCGACAACATAAGAATCAGGGCAGTTTTATTTTTTTCCGGCTACAGGTGGTCGCGGTAATTTGCAAAAAATTCTCAGGGATAGGGGTTTCAAAACGGAGGAGTTGACCAGTTTTGGGATGGGTAAAGGCAAGAATTTGGGCATGCAAAGCCAAACGATGAATGGGGCTCGATCCTAGACCATATTTTTTATCCCCGACTATTGGGTGGCCAATATCCTGCATATGCACTCTGATTTGATGTTTTCTGCCCGTATCAAGATTGAGATGTAACAGAGAATACCTGGAGTTGCCGCCAATTTTTCGGTAGTGGGTAACCGCCCTCTTGCCGCCTGCCGCATTTTGCTGGGAGTACACGTTGAAGGCAGAGGTCTCTGTAAGCCAGGAGGTTACCGTTCCTACATCTTTTTCCACTATCCCTTCGACCACCCCAACATACGTTCGCTGCTCAACCATAGTCTCCCATGTTTCCTGAATGTGTTGCTTGACCATGTTGTTTTTGGCAAAAAGAAGCAAGCCAGAGGTCTCCCGATCCAGACGATGGACTATGAATATCTTGTTGGCCGGGGCTTCAAGTTTGACATATTCACTGAGTAAGGAATAAGCTGTTTTTCGTTTTTCCGTTGCAGTAGCAACTGTCAGGAGGCCAGAGGGTTTGTTAATAACTATGAGGTCGTTATCTTCAAAAACGATATCCAATCCTATTGAACCGTGCTGCTTTCTCGGGTGGTTCTTTTCCCAATGAACCTCGACAAAGGCCCCGGCAGCTAGGGGGTAATTGAATTGACCGACAGCTGTTCCATTTATAAAAACATGTCGATCGCGTAACAACTCCTTCAAGACGGTACGCACTTTATTTGGGAATTGCTCAATGAGGAAGGGAAGCAGAGTCTCTTCTTTGTGAACAGTGAACTTGTCAATTTTTGCTTTTATCGGCGCAGATTTTCTCATTGCTTGGATAGTTTTTTTCACTTTCATTCGTTACCGAATACGAAATTTCAATATAAAGGAGATATAGTGAGTTAGCACAGAAAATCTTGGCACGTCAATTATTTATGCTACACCTATTCGCGATGGCATGTTTTACAGAACACAGTTGGGGGGGGCGGTCCTCACCCCCAACTTACGGGACGGTAAGATTCAAAATCCCCACCCTGGTTTGATCCATCGCCCTTGTGGAAGGGGTGAAGGAACCGAACTTCCTGAAAGCTGATGCATTGATAAGCATTTTCATGTATTTAAAAGAAGGTTCAATTTTGTCATGATATTTTACATAGGATGTCTTCTTGAAGAATAACGAAGTATTACGCAGTCTTCGCTATATTTTTGATTTTAGCGATGCAAAAATGGTCTCTATTTTCGCTTTAGCTGGTCATCAGGTGACTCGGCTTCAAGTCAGCGAGTGGTTGCGACGAGACGACGATCCAGCTATGAAATGTTGCAAAGATATTGAATTAGCTCTATTTCTTAACGGATTGATTATTGAAAAAAGGGGAAAAAAAGAAGGGCCTTCACCTGAACCTGAGCAACGATTGACCAACAACAGCATTTTTAAAAAACTACGGATAGCCATGGATCTGAAGGGAAATGACATCCAGGAAATTATGGAACTGGCGCGTTTCTCTATCAGCGAGCATGAGATAACCGCTTTTTTCCGCAGACCGGGCCAAAACAACTATAGGCTCTGCAAAGATCAGGTTCTGCGCAATTTTATTAGAGGTCTGCAATTGAAATATCGTCCCAAATCGGTTGAAGCTGAAACTTGATGCGCTTCCGGCAAACACTCGGCTACTTTTTTCAAATTTTGGCAAAACCGTGGGTTACAACCGACAGGAGATATTGGAACTCGTAACGTCAAGGGTAACCGGCCCGCCAAAGCGGTGTGCCTGTAGCACAACGAAAGGCACCGCTTTGGCGGGTCCGAGTTGACCCGTATGCTATGCCTCAACATTGCCCCTCTTTCTTGTGCGCCGCAACATTTTGGCTTCAAGTTTGGTCGCGATAAACTGCTGGATCTCGTCAGTGGACGGAGTATCACTTTCAAAAACTCGCCGTTTTTTTGAACGTAACCTCAAAAACCATAAGAGACATGCAACAATAGCAAAAGTAACACTCGCGATAAGAAGGATGCTACTACTATAGGCAGATTCCGCCATTACTGGAGACTGTGGTGGTTCAACTGGTATATTTACAGGACGCTTATCACCCACCATTTTGAAGTCCTAAGTAAACAGGCTTAGACCTGCTGTGGCTATAACAATGGTCGCAAAGCCCATGAGGAAAAGCCGATGAGACTTAACTGGTGCCAATAATTTAGGAGCAGGTGGATCGATCGAACCATGATTCGTCCCAACCGTGTCCCAACCAACCAAAATCAGCTCTCGGGTTACTGTTTGGACAAAAAAACAGATTCATGAATATTTAGACCAGGTGAATCAGGAATCCTCACAACAATAAGCGCTTTCAATCACCTTTACCCTTCAAAACGTCCAGATAATCGGCCCAGGCCTGCATCATCAACCGCCGCTCGGGCAAGTATTCGGCGTGGTTATATACTGCTCGAATCGAATTTCGGTCGCTATGGGCCAGTTGCTTTTCAATCAAATGCTATGGGTAGCCAAGCTCGTGCAAGTGCGTACTCGCCATGTGTCTGAAACCGTGGGGTGTTATCTCGTCATTTGTGAACCCCATCCCACGTAAAGCCGTCCGCACAGTATTATTTGAAATGCATTGATCTTTGTGCCTGATCGCAGGGAAAACAAATTTTTCTGATCCTGTCAGCTGGTAAAGCTCCTGCAAGA
>QKJV01000136.1 GCA_003249165.1 Desulfobulbaceae bacterium
CTCGCGGAAAATAGAAAAAATGAAATCAAAAGGATTTTCAATGCAATTGATAGAGCTGCAAAAGGGGAAGAGAGTACAGAACATCATTCCTTTAGTGCTATCACGCCTGATAAAGAGCAAAATCTGCCAGAGTGGGTTAGCGCCGAGCTTTCGCGGCTTAACAAGAGCCGACTGCCATGCTCGCTTCTGCTGATCAGATATCTCGGGCCTGAAAACAGCTATTCCAATAAAAAGGCATCGGCAATTTTACAGCAGGAATTTGAATCTTCGCATCACGTTATCTGCATGGATGACCGCACGCTGGCCCTCCTCCTGCCGGGACAAAACAGAGCCAGGGCCATGCGTAAAGCCCGGGCAATCCACCAATCCCTCGCGGTACATTTTACAGGCAGAATAGTGATCGGTCTTTCTGTCTGTATGACAGGAGAAGAGGTTAAACCAGAAGAGTTTATTAATCAGGCTCATACAGAAATACAAAAAGGGGAGCTTGAAACAGGCGATATTTTTTACACATTCAATGATTCGGATGACTGCTCATGTCAGGTAACAGCAGAAGAAAGATCACAGCTCCTCTCTTTTGCAAATCGTGAGAGCAAAGTTTGATATGACCCCAAATAATACAACTCAGCAGATTATCAGCATCAGCAGCGGCAAGGGTGGGGTGGGAAAAACTTCTTTTTCTATAAACCTCGCCACGGCCCTTGCGACAAAATCCTATCGAGTACTGTTAATAGATGGTGATCTTGGCCTTGCCAATGTGGATGTGATGCTTGGACTTAACGTCAAGCATACCTTGCGCGAAACGGTGGAAGAAGGGAAAGATCCCATGGGTATTCTTGTGGAAATCATGCCCGGTTTTTTTGTCCTTCCAGCAAGTTCGGGTGTCCCTGAAATGGCGAACCTTTCTTACGAAGAACAGGCATTACTCGTGGACAGTCTTGAGCGTATCGTCCATAATTTTGACTTCGTTCTGGTGGATACTGCAGCAGGAATAGGTGAATCGGTTTTGTGGTTCAACAACTGGGCAAAAAAAAATATAACTGTCCTTTCCCCCGATCCAACCGCAATGACAGATGCCTATGCCTTGATCAAAATCATGAAAACCCGTTACAATAAAAAAGATTTTAATCTCCTTATCAACAACGTCAAAAACAAAAAAGAGGCAAAAGAAGTTTTTGATAACATGAGTACCGTACTGGAAAAATTCCTCGGCATTAAACCGTGCTTTCAAGGGGCAATTCCCCAAGACACTGCCGTTTCTCAAGCCGTACGAAGCCAAAAACCTTTTTTCATTGCCAAGCCAAAAGCAAGGGCAAGTATGGCTGTAATGGAAATATGTAATAAAATTCTTGCTTGACGTTTCTCCACGTCCCAATCATTCTATAATAATTAGCTCTATTTTTTCAGAGGGGAATATAATGTTTGTAATTGGAAATTTTATCACAGCCCTGGCCAATCTCATCAACTTTGTGCTGGGGGCATATATGTGGGTTATTATCGGTCGCGCGATTATTTCCTGGGTTAATCCGGATCCGTATAACCCCATCGTTCGTTTTCTTTATGATATTACCGAACCCTTTCTTTACCGGATACGCCGTATTCTCCCTTTTTCTGTGGCCGGTGGAATTGATTTTTCGCCAATGATATTGATTCTTATCATTTTGTTTTTACAAAGTTTTGTTGTTCCGACCCTGCATGGTATTGCTCGGTCAATTGGTTAATTGCGGCTGTAATTGTCCTGTTTTTTTAGAAATTAAAGAGGTTACCTACTATGTCGCTTACTGCTGAAGATATTCAGACAAAGCAGTTTCATGTCCGTTTTCGCGGTTTTGATATTGAAGAAGTTGACGCCTTTCTGGAACGGATAGCGGAAAATTTTGTCCTGCTTAATGAAGAAAAAAAAGAACTGAAAGACAAACTCGAAAGACTGGAAATGGAGGTTAATAAATTCTATTCTCAGGAAAGAACATTCCAACATGCTATTGTGTCAGCTCAGCGTATTGCCGATGAGATGCTGGACAAAAGCAGAAAGGAATCAGACGAAAGACGGACAGCAGCACAGGAGGAAATAGATCGTCTCCGTCAGCAGGGAAGAGAGGAAAAAGAACGGATTGAAGAGGAAATCTCCACTCTGCAGGAACAAAAAAACAAGGTTAAAGAGGAACTTCGTACCTATTTACATACTTATCTAGGTTGGCTTGATACGGAAATCCCCGTCTCTGGAACAGCACCGGCTTTAACGATACAGGAAGATCGTACCGTATTAAAAAACGAAGAAACGTCAACTCCCCTTCTCAAAGATCCGGAGGGGGCCGTCTCCGCTGATGCAGACGAGATTGATGATCTCTATGAAAAAATAGAGCTAAACGATGATCTGCAGCCAATGGAAGGAGCAAAGCTTGACGAAAGTGACCGGTTTTCTGAAAATGACGAAGAGAAAGACGGGGAACAACTCACCATACCTGATCTTGAGGGAGATATGCTTTTCTCACTGGAAGATCCCCTTGACGAAGAAGATAAAGAACCAGAGGTGAAGCTCGAATCAGCTGATGACAAGTATTTCCAGGATATAAAGCTTAAATGAATTTTCTCCGCCTGACAGCGGAAAAAACGGTCTCACTTGATCTGTATATTCAGCCAAAGGCCTCCCGTGACACAATCTGCGGTCTGCACGGTGATGAACTGAAACTTGCCATCACTGCGCCCCCGGTAGAAGGTAAAGCCAACAAAGCGGTTATCGCTTACCTGGCGAAACTTTTCGGGGTATCTAAATCTTGTGTCAGTATAGTGAGCGGCCTGCAGAGCCGTCACAAGCGTTGCTCAGTTGAAGGAATTCCTATTGAAAAAGCTGAAATAATCCTAAAAAGCTTTTTATAAAGCATAAAGCGACGAATACCTCCCAAGTTGCAACGACAAGGACGCTTGACTCTGTTAAGGTTAAGGATAACAGATTGTAAAAAAATGTAAGGCAGAAATGACGACCAGAGTAGGCATCCTTTCCGATACACACCTGATCAGGCCGGACGATCACTTCCGGTATCTGGTAGATATCTGTTTTTCAAACATTCCTGTTATACTCCATGCAGGTGATCTGACGGATATAAGCGTTCTTGACGTATTCAAAGGCAAAGAGGTTCATGCCGTTTTCGGAAATATGTGCCACGATTCATGCAGAAAGAAACTGCCTTTTAAAAAAGTTATTAAAATCGGCAGGTTTCATATCGGATTGATCCATGGCATGGGTTTCCGCCATTACGTTGAAGATCATCTTATTCGGGAATTCGACGGGGTCGACTGTATTGTTTCCGGGCATACTCACCAACCAATCTGCCACCGTCTTTACGAAACCCTGTTCATCAATCCGGGTAGTTTTATGGGAAGCGGTCGTTATGGTGCACCGGGTACATATGCCATCCTGGAAGCAGGTGAGACGCTTACAGGTAAAATCCTAGAAGTCCCGAGATGATTAGCCCTCCCTCTCGAGCAGCAAGAAACAAAATATGAGTAACTCGGTCAAAGTAACCCCCATGCTCCGGCAATACCTGGAAATTAAGGAACAGCATCAGGATGCTATTCTCTTTTACCGACTGGGTGACTTCTATGAAATGTTTTTTGAAGATGCGGTCACCGCTTCCAGAGTTCTGGGTATCACGCTGACGAGTCGCAACAGTCGGGACGATGAAAACAAGGTTCCACTTTGCGGCGTTCCCTACCACGCTGCTTCTTCCTATCTGGCCAAACTTGTGAA
>QKJV01000189.1 GCA_003249165.1 Desulfobulbaceae bacterium
TGGCATTGGCACGGCAGGGCTGTTATCAATACAGCAGTGTGAAAAATCTTCCTCAAGTATTGCGCGAGCGGGCATTCAGTCAACACAATAATCGGTATTGCCTGGCGTCAAAATATAAAGAAAACGTTGAATTGCTTTTTCATGACATACGTTCGCCGATACCGTATGGACCATTTCATCTGATACTGTGTCGTAATCTGGCATTCACCTATTTTGAAAATGCACTGCAACTCAAGGTCGCCTCGCACATGTGGGACAAACTGGTGTCCGGCGGCGTCCTGGTGCTTGGAGTGCATGAAAAACTGCCCGAAGGCTGTGAAGGTTTTCAGGTTCTCTCAAGACGCTTCAGTGTATATAAAAAGATAAAACTGTAAATGATTGTGTATAAGGTTGTTCTTACAAACCGAAGGGACCTGCGGGAACTGGCGAAGGAATGGCTCAGTTATAACGATTTATGAAATTAGCGACGGGTCCTGTCTTTAAGAGGCAGAGCTGTTCGATACATAACGTCGATGATCAGGGGATATAATTACAGGCCTGATTGTTCAGAAATAATACACCTTCTGCGGTGTTCTCCAAGGGGAAAGATACCATGAATATTTTGATTAATTCTCTTTCCGGTATACCTGTTTCAGCTAATTTGGTGGAAATGGTTGAACGCAAGGGCCTGGGACACCCGGATACTATCTGCGATTATTTGGCTGAATATCTCAGCCGTAGTCTTTGTCGTTTTTATCATGATCGTTTCGGGGTTGTTCTGCATCATAATGTTGACAAGGGGCTCCTCTTTGGAGGACGTTCGGCTCCCGCCTTTGGCGGCGGGGAAGTGTTGGAGCCGATGGATATATTTCTGGTGGGCCGGGCGACCATGTCCTATGGTGGTATTAAGGTTCCGGTTGAAGAATTGGCGATAGAGGGAACCCGGCAATGGTTCAGAAAACATTTTCATGCCCTGGATCCGGAACGCCACCTGAAAATTCACTGTCTCATACGGCCGGGATCACAAGATCTTACAGAACTCTTTCTGCGCCAGGCTGCAACAGGCATTGCTCTGGCAAATGATACCTCCTGCGGAGTCGGCTATGCACCTCTCAGTGAACTGGAAACTATTGTCCTTGAATCAGAACGGTATCTAAACAGTCCCGCAATTCGCCAGGCTCACCCGGCTTTTGGCCAGGATATCAAGGTTATGGGATTGCGAAGTGACAGCCATATTGTTTTAACAGTGGCTTGTGCCTTTATTGACAAGTATGTGCAGGATATGGAAGACTATCTCCAACAGAAAAAGACACTCGCAAGGTTGGTGACGGAAAAGGCTAAGGAACTTACAACACAAGCACTTGTTGTTCACGTTAATACCGGTGATGATCCAGAGGCAGGTAGTATTTACTTAACAGTGACAGGCACCTCGGGAGAAGCTGGAGATGACGGCGAAGTTGGAAGAGGGAATCGCCCGAATGGTCTGATAACTCCATACCGCCCCATGAATATGGAGGCCGCGGCAGGCAAGAACCCTGTTACCCATGTGGGCAAAATATACAATGTTGCAGCGCGACTCATGGCTGAGCAGATCGTCAATAATATTCCGGCCGTGGACGAAGCATATTGTTTTCTGGTCAGTCGGATCGGATATCCGGTCCAAGAGCCACAACGACTGGAAATAAAACTGCGAGTTGCTGATGAAAGAATTTTACCGGAACTGAAGAGGGAAGTTTCCTCGATTGCTGAAAATACCCTGCAGGAAATGAACAGCCTGTGGCAGCAAGTGATAAAAGGTACAGTGCCCGTATGTTGAATAATTTTTGATACGGTTTTTTCAGCCTGTTTTTTTTCTGGAGACAGGGGAGGGGAGCACAGAGAAATATCGGTTTTCTGTCGCCAAGGATGAAGGAAGAATATCTTCAACTCCTTTCCAACTGGGTTGCCAGGTTGTTTATGTGATGAGAATGTAGATCATGCCTCACTCCTGACTATCTGTAAAAAACCATCGGGAGCTAAGCTGGTCGCCAGCATTACCATGTTTATATCCCGATGTGCCAACCAGGTGTTTGCTTCCCTGCTGGTTGTTTTTAGCCAGAATTTCTCAATTCTTTCAATCAACAGTCTGTGGCTCATCAGCTTTCCAATATGCGATAGCAGAGTAGCTTGATTTTTGAATATGCTCCGGTGCGTCCCAACCAAGTTGTTGAGCCTTTCAACTGCATGCAGGCCAATAGAAAGGCCAAGTTCCCTGAAGGCCAGCCGATACTCTGCCGGATATCCCAACGTATCCATCCCGGTATAGGCGTTCAGGCCGAGCAGCGATGCCTCAAGTACCGTTTCCAGCAGATCATTCTGTTCTTTAAAATATCCACGGGCAATCATTTGCGCGATTTGATGCGCACTGCATAAAAGACCTCCAATGCCCAGAGAATCATCAGTGACCCAGCTTTTTCCTCTGCAGATATCAGCAAGTTCATTTATCTCCGGGGAGAGATCCGGTACTGGTGATGTTGCCGGGTTGTCGGATGCACTTGCCATAAGCTGACAGTAGGTAATAAAGCCGTCAAGGGGATCATGATGGCCCATGCTTGGGACAAGGGGGCGAGAGAGGTCTATGCTCATCTTCCAATAGAGACATTTCCGCTCACCGGAAGATGGGGTAAAAGTAAACTTGGCATGGATCGTTTTGGCAAGTTCTCTGGCCCAGATGTTATAGGTCGGATCCAGAGTAACCACGGATACACAATTAAGTGCATGCATCCATTTTGTCAGGTAATGATAGTACTGTCCGTCACGGTCCCACTCCAGATTTTCGTCAAAAGGTTCAGCAGGGCTCCGTTCGTTTAATTTTTTGCCGATCCTCAAACCGCCTGATGTGGGGTGCAATTTACCCTCAGCCTCATTCAGACCACTGATCCAGCCACTTCTGATGTCATCCTCCCGGTGTCGGCCGAGTTTGGTATGGACCTGCTCTACAAGCTGCAACGCCAGTGACTTGAATTTTTCATTACCTGTTTGACGATACAGTTCGAGGAAATTACAGACAGCAAAGGCGTCAGTCCATAAGTAACGACGTGGAAATTGCCCTACAGGCGAAAGCCCAGTTTGATCGGCAAATTCGGCCATGATTTTCTGTACTATCGAACATGATGAGTTTTCTTTCATTTCTTAATACCACTTGATATTCAAAAAAACATCCTCGCAGAATTTCACTTGGGTCCCGAATTTTTTTCCCTCTCTGTTCCGAAGCTTCATTAGCCATTCGGTGTCGCTGGGGGCGCATAAATTGGACTGAAGTCGGCCAACTCTTCCCACCCCGCTTAAGTCTGCTGACCTGATTTTGCCGAATATGCGCCAAGCTGGGTTTGATAACCGTTTCGTTTAGTGTGAATGTTGGGTTTAGGCCTTTAACAGGTGTATCGATCTCCAGCAGATGTTCAAGAGTTCTGTATTCACTACCACCAGATCTTGCGCGGAAGATTAACGTTAATCAGGTAACGTATTGTGTTCCCTGCCGATTTTCAACATCAGGCCGGGCCTGTGCTGATCTCCGGCATTTTCGCATCTTTAAGCACCTGTTTGATTGCCTCACGACCGAGGGTTTCTTCATTAAGTAATGCTTCAGCCAGTGAGTCGAGGAATTGCCGGTTGGCTTTTAAGATAATTCTTGATATTTCCTGCTGTCGGCCGAGGAGATCCCGCACCTCATCATCAATAACCTGGGCGGTATGTTCACTGAAATTTCGCGGA
>QKJV01000040.1 GCA_003249165.1 Desulfobulbaceae bacterium
CAAAGATGGGGACCGCGACGCTCTCGCCTGATGAAGAATCAGGCGACCTGAGGCCTCTCTTTGATCTTATTCTGAAAGCGGTACCCGCTCCCGGGGGAGACACGAAAGGGACGCTGCAATACCTTGTGACGAACATCGATTACAACGATTATGTCGGAAGCCTCGCTATCGGAAGGATCTATTCTGGGTCCATCAAGGTGGGAGATACGGTCGCCATGATAAACAGCGAGGGGAATGCGCTCAGAAGGAAGATAACGTCCCTATATACCTTTCAGGGACTTGAGCGCATTGAGGCAAAAGAGGTCTCCGCCGGGGACATCGCGGCCCTCGCAGGCATTGAAGGGATTAACATAGGGGATACGATCACTGACGTGGAAAATCCGAAACCCCTGCCGAGGATCCAGGTGGACGAACCGACCATCTCAATGGTCTTTTCAATCAACAACTCGCCCTTTGCAGGCAAGGACGGGAAATATGTCACCTCGAGAAATTTAAGGGAGCGGCTTGAAAAGGAACTTCTTTACAATGTTTCCATCAGGGTGGACTTCAACGGGACATCGGATTCCTTCAAGGTAATGGGAAGGGGAGAACTGCAGCTCGCGATACTCATTGAGATGATGAGACGCGAGGGATATGAGCTTTCTGTTTCAATGCCTGAGACGATTACGAAAGAGATGAACGGCGTTGTCCATGAGCCGATGGAGATCCTCGTCATAGATGTCCCTGAAGAATTTGTGGGTGTGGTGACCCAGCAGATAGGTATGAGAAAGGGCAGGATGCAGAAGATGCAGAACAACGGAAACGGAAGGGTCAGGCTTGAGTTCAGGATCCCTTCGCGTGGACTGATCGGATTCCGGTCGCAATTCCTCACGGATACAAGGGGCACAGGGCTTCTCAATCACCTGTTTGACGGATACGAAGCGTGGCATGGGCACATGTCAAAACGCCAGACGGGAGCGCTCGTTGCGGACAGACCGGGCAAATCGAATACGTACGCCCTTTTTCATCTTCAGCCGAGAGGCACCCTGTTCATAAAAGAGGGTACACCCGTTTACGAGGGGATGATCATAGGAGAAAACTCCAGGGAGAGCGACCTCGATGTCAATGTAACAAAAGAAAAGAAACTCACCAACATGCGCGCATCCGGTTCGGATGAAGCGCTGCTCCTGATCCCGCCGAGGATGTTGAACCTCGAACAGGCGCTGGAATTCATCAAAGAGGATGAGCTCATCGAGGTCACCCCGCAGTCAATACGACTTCGCAAGAGGATACTTGAGGCGAACAAAAGGCCGAAGGGGAAGGGACAACTGTGTTAAAAAAAATGATTTATTGATAAGAAGATTGACATTTGAAGGTCTTCTGTTATCATAAAGTAATGAAGCCCGCCACTGGGAATAAGGCTGTGATTATCATAGCAGTTTTACTTCTTGTAACTTTCAAGATTGTGTTTTTTAACTATGTATCATCGATGATGACATTGGGCCCTTTGGTGCCTTTTGATGAATTAACTTATAAAACCGATGCTGAACATATATTTCATCACAAGACATTTACTACAACTCACTATCCTCCATTCTATCCGTTTCTGTTAAGCACTGTTTTTTTTTCAAAAAATAATTGGTACCAATGGATGATTTACGTAAATGCCGTTCTATCTTCATTGGTTCTCATACCAGTCTGGCTGATTAGTCGCAGGTTTTTGGAGAAACCGGCTATATTTTTCGTAATTCTGATTGTAGGCCTCTCACCATTTCACATCTATTATCCGAGGCTTATCATGAGTGAGAATCTCCTCGTCATAATTTTTTCCTTCTCAGTTTTTCTGTTGTTGAGCACAGGGGAGGGCTCAAGGATAAAGAAATTAATCATCAATACTCTGTTTGGAGTTTCCATGGCCTTAGGGTATTTAACAAAATATTTGTATCTCGGAGCAATACCGGTTCTTATTTTATTATGGTGGATCAAACCTCTATTTGATGATAATCCTAGGGAAAGAAGGGTTGCCGTACCTTCCCGATTTTTAGATTTTATCGCGATCGTTGCTGGTTTCAGTGTGACCTTTTTCCCATGGCTCGTGTATGTGTATTATTCTCATATTTCTCTTTCGCAGGGTTTGGGAGCGGCATTTGTGAGTTCAGGCTTTCCCGACGAATCCACTTGGAAAAGCTTGGCCCTTTGGATAAACTTTTACATCGCATATGGTGTTGTGGCGCTCTCACCTTACCTGCTGATTCTATCCATATATCTATTCATGCTTTTAAGAGGTAGCATAGAAAATGAACGCATGGAGACTTTTTTCATGATAACAGTGATGATCCTGAGCTTTATTTTTGCGGCGACGGCAATACAACATTCCTGGCGCGCCGGATACAACTACCCTGTTCCGAATAAGATCATGGGAAGATATCTTATACACCTGATGCCTCTCTGGGTGATAGTATTCATAATAGCGCTGAATAAAATTAAAAATTCGTTACACAAGGTGAACGTGTATTACGTGATATTTTCTTCCCTTTTCGTTCTAGGCGCACTATGTTATGCCCTTGTGATGCTCACCCTCATACAGGAAGCCCGAGGATTACGGTTTTATTTTTTCGACTCACCTGCAGTAGAAATGTTCACGAAGAGATCGTTTGTTTTATTATTCGTGATAATTTTATTCACGATGTTCGGCATTCTTGCAACCTGCCGTTGGAATGATTATCTGCGAAACAACTTTATAAAACTTTTCGCCATGTTATTGATACTTTTCCAGATAAGTTCATCCTATATAGCATTAAAAAAGACCCTATCGGGCTGGCCGTACTACCAATTGCACGGAAAGGCATTGTCGTCGTTCGTTGAGCAGGAGTACGAGAAGAATGGTAATAATATAGTTGTGATATTCAACGAAAGCGAGATTAAAAAGGTTTTGCTGCAGCCGCTTATAATTAAATTTTGGTTGTCTTCACAATCAATTCAGCCGTCCGTCACATTCATATCACTGGCTGACTACTATTCTCATCCTCGCAACTGGCCTGACAAAGTGTATGTTCTCTCGAATGAATACACGGGAAATCCAGTATATAGATATTTCGCCGATGAACAGAGCTATTATGTATGGGATTTCGATTCGTGGCTTGCTAAAAGATAGTGGATGCCGGTTTAATAGGATAGATTGCATTTTCAGGAGAGGGAATGGCTTAAAATCCTCGATAGCTCGTGATAGGAGACATATATGAAAGTTATTATTCAGATACCGTGTTGGAACGAAGAACATACAATCGGCCAAACCCTTTCCGATCTGCCGCGGGAACTGCCGGGGGTTGATATCGTCGAATGGCTGGTGATTGACGATGGCTGCACGGACCGGACAGTCGAAGTCGCATTGACCCACGGAGCAGATCATGTCGTTCGACTTCATCGAAAACAGGGGCTTGCAAAGGCATTTATGACCGGTATTGAGGCATGCCTTGAGGCAGATGCCGACATCATAGTGAATACAGATGCTGACAACCAGTATAACGCTCTTGATATTCCGAAACTCATTCAACCCATCCTCGAGGGCAATGCCGATTTCGTTGTCGGTTCCAGACCGATTGATAACATAGAAGATTTTTCGAAAGTGAAGAAGTTCCTGCAAAAAACGGGAAGCTGGGTTGTCCGGCTTGCCAGCAGGACTAAGATTCCTGACGGCCCGAGCGGTTTCAGGGCAATGAGCAGAGACGTGGCGTTGAATAT
>QKJV01000416.1 GCA_003249165.1 Desulfobulbaceae bacterium
ACGTTTTGTCATCTAAGGAATCTGTTTGCCCATTTCTCCCCAACAAACAAGAGGAGTCCTTTACGTACTGATCATAATTCAGCAGATAAATATCCGCCAGTGTTAAAAATCCCGTGACGATGAGAGGTCCGTAAATAATCCCCATCACCCCGAATACCTGGAGACCGCCAATGATTGATAAAAAAACGAGCAATGTGTGCATTTTCACCTTCACGCCCACCATCTTGGGCTTCAGGATGTATTCAACACTAAACGAGAGTACCATGTAGAAAATGGTCATGCCAATCCCCTGCGCGACATTCCCTTGCAGCAAAAGCACCAAGGCTGCGGGCAACAACACCAGCCCAATACCGACGATAGGAAGAAAGGCAAGAATTGCCATTACCACTCCCCAGATTATTGGAGAAGAAAACCCCCAAAAGGTAAAAACAACGCCACCGACAACACCTTGAATTACCCCGCAAATACCATTTCCGATAAGAATCGCCTGGCTAACTTCCTCGAATTTATTAATCAGTCTTTTTTCGTGCTCATCAGGTAAAGGGGAGAGGCGCATGATATAGTCCAACAGACGCTTCCGGTCTATGAGGAGAAAAAAAATAATGAGGATCATTATAAAAAAATGGAAGATAAACTGAAGAATATTCGCCGCCCATGCACTCGCCTGATTATAGACAAATAAAGCTATCATGCCCCCGAACCGAGAAAGCTCGTTGGCCAACTCAGCCCATTCGACATGAATCCCATAACCTTCCAGCAACTCTTTAATCCTTGTAAGAATAAAATTACCCTCAAGAAACTCGCTGAATTTCAAAGGCCAGTTGGTCCCTTTGGTCATCTGAAAGAGAGCATATGCCTCTGTTGAGAGGGATCCGACAAAAAAAATTATCGGCACAAAGATCAGCAACACAATCAGCGAACATGTTACGAGCGAAGAGAATTCTGTGGAAAATCTTTTATTAAGAAAAAGATAAATAGGATCAAAAATCGTGGCCAACAGATATGACAAAATTATGATAGAAACAAAAGGCCACAGTAGTCTGCACAAAAGATATGTTGCCAAGAGCATCAGACAAAGAAAATAAAGCAAAATAATGGGGCTTGGCTGCAACTTTTTCATTTGGTGCTCTTGTCCTTTTCAAATAAGTTGTTTCAAAGGCTGTGCGAATCAGCTATATTAAATATCCGTTATTTTCACTCGGTAAACCGAGGGACATCTAACTTACTAACGATATTCTACATTATAGTAAATATAACAAATATTTCTATTGTAACATTTTATTGAGCAGAGGAATATTCAGGGACGACGAATATCCAATTATCCCCGCCACCAAGATTTCCTCCTTTCTTCAGGAGTCAGTTATGAATCTATCAATCGAAACACTTCCCGAATCCCAACGTAAACAAAAACCGGAAGGGAAATCCCTCTCTTTCGGCTCTCTTTTCAGCGACCACATGTTTACCATGGAATACGATAAGGGAACAGGATGGCATGACCCAAAAATAATCCCATACCAAAATTTTTCCTTTGACCCCGCCGCTATGGTCTTTCATTATGGCCAGGCAATTTTTGAAGGCTTGAAAGCCTACAGAGGGGAAGACAACGCCATTTATCTTTTCCGCCCTAAAGATAATCTAGCACGCATGAATGTGTCAGCAGCTCGGATATGCATGCCCACTTTCGATGTAGATGAAATGTTTGAATATCTTCAAACTTTATTGCGCACCGAAGTGGATTGGGTCCCGAATGCAAAAGGAGCTTCACTTTACATCCGTCCGACCATGATTGCTACCGAAGCAGGATTAGGCGTTCGTCCCGCCAAAAAATACCTCTTTTTTATTATCCTTACCCCGGTTGGCGCTTATTATCCTGAAGGTTTTAATCCTGTAAAAATTTTTGTCACAGACAAGTATGTTCGTTCGGTCCCCGGCGGGGTAGGAACGGCAAAGACTGCCGGGAATTATGCAGCAAGTATCATGGCGGCTGTTGAAGCGCAACAGCAAGGATTTACTCAAGTTCTCTGGTTGGATGCCGTTCATCGCAAATATATTGAAGAGGTCGGCACCATGAACATCTTTTTTGTGATTGGTGACGAAATCATTACTCCCCCGCTTGGTGGGAGTATCCTTGCCGGCATTACCAGAGATTCCGTTATTCAGCTTTTGAAAGACTGGGGCCGTAAAGTTGTGGAAAGACCAATAACTATTGACGAAGTATTTGCAGCTGGTGCAACCGGCAATCTTCGTGAAGTTTTCGGTACGGGAACAGCAGCAGTGATTTCTCCGGTCGGCTCTCTGCACTACAAAAACGATGATTGTTTGGTGAACGGCGGCACAACAGGTGAAATAGCCCAGCAATTGTTTACCGCTCTTCAAGACATTCAGTATGGCAGACAGCCCGAATCACACGGCTGGGTGGTAAAGCTGTAATTTTTTTTCTAACCTCTCTTGATTTTTAGAATACCCATCACTATTGTTTGCCCAACTAGGAAATTGGCCTTTATCAAGGTCTGATTTCCTAGTTTTGTGTGGAGGCTCTTATCAGGCCTTTTCACATTCAGCAGGTTCTTTGCTGGCTACATTTTACTATTACCGGCCTGTCTGCAGTTTTTTGTTATGATCCGGTCGGAGCTGTTTATCCCTGTAATCCAAAAAATAAATCAAATTTATCAGCACGGAGGTTTTAGATGAAAATTCGTCCATTGAATGATCGTATTCTGGTCAAGAGACTTGAGAGCGAGACAAGAACAGCCGGAGGTATTATCATTCCTGACAGCGCCAAAGAAAAACCGGCGGAAGGCGAAGTAATTGCAGTAGGATCAGGCAAACTGAACGACAAAGGTGAACGTGTAGCTCCAGATATCAAAGTTGGAGACATCGTCCTGTTCAGCAAATATGGTGGAACTGACGTCAAGGTAGATGGCGTAGATTATCTCATCATGCGCGAAGATGATATTCTCGGTGTGATCGAAAAATAAGTCCATTTGATATATTTTTTCAAGATATTACAAATTTACAACGAATAATCGAGGGCCTAACCGGAACTGTTCAATCCGAGTCATAAACAGGCCAAAAAGGAGAAGATTATGGCAAAAGATATTAAATACGGCTCCAAAGCCAGGGAAGAAATCCTGATTGGTGTCAACACCCTTGCTGATGCAGTTAAAGTAACTCTCGGCCCGAAAGGCCGTAACGTGCTACTGGAAAAATCTTTTGGTGCTCCGACTATTACCAAAGATGGTGTCAGTGTTGCCAAAGAAATTGAACTGAAAAATAAATTTCAGAACATGGGTGCGCAGATGGTCAAGGAAGTTGCTTCCAAAACCAGTGATGTCGCAGGTGACGGAACCACGACTGCAACCCTGCTTGCCCAGTCTATTTACACCGAAGGCAGCAAACTGGTTGCCGCCGGACATAACCCCATGGAAATCAAACGCGGTATAGACAAAGCCGTTGCAACTGTTGTCGCCGAGCTTGCCACAATCGCCAAACCAACCAAAGAGCAGAAAGAAATTGCTCAGGTAGGAACCATTTCCGCAAACAATGATGCAACTATCGGCAAAATCATTGCAGAGGCAATGGATAAAGTAGGCAAAGAAGGCGTTATCACTGTTGAAGAAGCTAAATCAATGGAGACATCGCTGGATGTTGTCGAAGGCATGCAGTTTGACCGTGGGTACCTTTCTCCGTACTTTGTTACGGATCCC
>QKJV01000082.1 GCA_003249165.1 Desulfobulbaceae bacterium
ATCCAATATATCGTCGAAGAGGCGGTAGCGTCGGGCATCGAAGAGGTCATCCTGATTACAAGTGAAGGGAAGGCTGCCATCGAAAACCATTTTGACTATAACTTTCATCTCGATACCGTTCTTAGTGAGAAGAAAAAAACCAAGCTGGCTGAAGAAATGCGACACCTGTCAAATCTCATAGATATTGTCGCTGTCCGCCAGAAAAAACCTCTTGGCCTGGGGCATGCCATATGGACTGCCCGGAACGTTGTAGGAGAGGAGCCATTTGTCGTCCTGCTTGGCGATGACCTGGTGCTCAGCGAACCACCGTGCACCAAGCAGATGATTGATTTATTCAACGAAGTCCAGCAATCCGTTGTTGCAGTCCAGCGAGTCCCGCATGACGAAACATTCCAATATGGTATCGTTGAAGGGCAACATGTGCGTAACCGAGTCATTAAAGTTGACCGCATGATGGAAAAACCGGCTCCCGGCACAACCATGTCCGACATGGCCATCATCGGCCGCTACATTCTGGAACCTGAAATTTTTGAAATACTGGAAAAAACAACGCCCGGACATGGTGGCGAAATTCAGCTCACCGATGCTCTGCTGGCACTGGCATTCAAAAAAGGCATGTACGCCTTTGAGTTTGAAGGCACCCGTTTTGATGCCGGGGATAAACTTGGCTATCTCAAGGCAATTGTCGCCTTCGCCCTGCGCCATCCGGATCTGTGTGAAGACTTCAGCGAACATCTCAAGGAAATTGCTTCTCATCTATGATTTTTCTCGAAGTTGCAGTGGCCGCCCCGGTTACTGAAACTCTCACTTACGGATTCCCGGCTGCAGAGTCGCATCACCTCCAGCCGGGAACCAGATTGCTTGTTCCCCTGGGGCACCGGCAGGTGACCGGTTATCTGTTGTCGATAAAGCCTGCTGAGGAAACAGCTTTTCAGGTAAAACAGATAAGCGCTGTCCTTGACAGCAAACCTCTTTTCCCCGCGGGAATGATCCCTTTTTTTCGCTGGACAGCAAACTACTATAATTATCCATTAGGCGAAGTCATCAAAACAGCCCTGCCCGGAGGGTTAACCCAGCAAAGCGAACGGTACATAACTCTCCTGGCAGGAAAAGAAAGGTTAGCCGAATTCACATCAGGCTTTGATACAGAGAAAACTGACTGGTTGTCCGATCTTGTTGAACGAGGCACTCTTTCTCCGGCACAAACCCGTCGAATATGGCGTTCCCATAAATGGCGGCATCTTCTTGAAATATGGCGGGATGAGGGGCTGATCGCCATCAACGATACCATCAGCGCTGCCCGCACCGGGATCAAAACAGAACGGTGTGTCGGACTCACGACGTCTACCCCGGCCAATGCGGGTGTAAAGCTCAAAATGTCCGAAAAGAAGGCACTGGCCCTGGTGCAGGACTTTGTTGAAAAAGGTCTTCCCTCTCCCGTCCCGATCAAACAATTAAACAGGGAATACAGCGGAGCAGGAAAGGCTCTCAAATCCCTCGCAGAAAAAGGCCTTGTTTTTTTTGCGGAACAGCAGATATTCCGTGATCCATTCGGAGAAGAGCCCCCCTTCTTTCCAGAACCGGCACAGTTATCGGAAGAACAACTCACAGCTCTGGCAGAACTGCTTCCTGCTATCGATAAAAAGGATTTCACCCCCTTTCTCCTTTTCGGTGTAACCGGTAGCGGGAAGACGGAAATCTACCTGCAGGCGGCAAAAAAAGCCCTGGAGGCGGGGCGGAGCGTGCTGGTGCTCGTTCCCGAAATCGCCCTGGCAAGCCAGTTGGAGGCTCACTTCTTCTCTCGTTTCGGCAGAAATGTCGCGCTGCTGCATAGCGGTCTCAGCTCAGGGGAACGATTCGATCAATGGCATCAGATTATGGCAGGAGAAGCAAAAATCGTCATCGGTGCCCGATCGGCGATCTTTGCACCACTCACAGATCCGGGTTTAATTATTGTAGACGAGGAACACGACGGCGCATATAAACAGGAGGACACCTTGCGTTATCATGCCCGCGACCTGGCTGTCCTGCGGGGCAAACTGCAACAGTGCCCTGTACTGCTTGGCTCAGCTACTCCATCACTCTCCAGCTTCCATAATGCATCTACCGGCAAGTACCGTCTGCTTACTCTGGCCAACCGTATTGAAAACAGACCCCTTCCCGTAGTGACAATTACCGATCTGCGTCAGACGCAAAAAGAAAAAACAAACTTTCCCTTTTTTTCCAAAGACCTTATTGAAGCTATCAGGAACAATCTCCGCCAGGGTGATCAAAGCGTTATTTTTCTTAACCGGCGGGGTTACGCCAACCTCATGCTCTGTGAGGATTGCGGCAATCCGGTCAAGTGTACACACTGCGATATCTCCCTTACCCTGCACAAAAACGAAAAAGTTCTTTCCTGCCACTACTGCGGTTATCAAGCCAAAAGCCCCATACTCTGTCCACACTGTCGGTCAACAAGGGTAAGGGAAATCGGTTTTGGCACAGAGAGATTGGAAGAGGCGCTCAAACTACTCTTTCCAGAGGCCCGCATCGCCCGACTTGATCGTGACACAGCAACCAATCGCAGGGAATTTATCAAAGTACTCCGCGCGGTTCACACAAGAGAAATCGATATTCTCATCGGCACCCAGATGATCACCAAGGGGCATCATTTCCCACACGTCACCCTGGTCGGGGTTATCTGGGCTGATGCAGGATTGGGAATACCTGACTTCAAGGCGGGAGAACGTACATTTCAGCTTATTTCCCAGGTTACCGGCAGAGCGGGACGAGGTGACAAACCCGGAAGAGTCATTATCCAGACCCACCAACCGGACCATTATTCCATCACCAGTGCGGAAAAACATGATTACCTCAGCTTTTATGCTTACGAAATGAAGTTGCGGCAAACGCTCCAGTTTCCCCCTTTTTCCAGGCTTGTTATCTTACGTTTTTCCGGAGCGAACGAATCTCTTGTGCGGACCGCTGCCAGTCTTACTGCTCAGGCGGCCGAGAAAGAAACAGAATTGCAGGGAATTATTCTGATGGGGCCAGCAGCAGCGCCTCTCGTCCGGATTAAAGATAAATACAGGTGGCAGATCCTTCTCAAGGGAAATGATGCCGGCAGGTTACACAGATTATGTGAAAAAATCGTTGCACAACCAGTTCCTGCTGTCCGAACGGGAAAAGTGATAATGGTTATGGACGTTGACCCTGAAAGCATGCTATAACGGCGACTGCTTTTGAATCTTTTTTAATAAAACAGGCCCGTTTTTTGATGGTTGGTGATAAAGTCTCAGGTAATTTTTTTCTGCGTCACCGCTTGAAAATACATTATCCCATTACCTGAAAAAAAGGGAAAAACACCGCGGAACCCGTTATAAGGCTTCATTTCGTCGATCTCCTTCTGCCGGTGATATTGAGAAACCACAATAGAATTTTTACGGAAAGACAAAATGCGTACATCTTTTGTGCGGTCAACACTTCCTGTTTTAGCTCTGCTCAATATTTTCATCCTGATTATCAGCTGTACCCGAGATAACAACAAACCTTCACAACCTGGAACCACATCACAAAAATCATTTTTTGGGGGAGAAAACGATCTCCCGTTTCGCTCGCTGATGGCAAATGAAGCGAAGCAACTCATTGAGAAACAATCAAACCTTGTTATTCTTGACCTCCGCTCGGCCCAGGAACTCAGGGAAGGAACAATTGAAGG
>QKJV01000253.1 GCA_003249165.1 Desulfobulbaceae bacterium
ACCAGCACAAACCAAAGAGTCCTGCTTGATGAGTAAGGATCTCAAAAAGCATGGGTTTACTTTTGTTGGGCCGACGATCTGTTACGCCTTTATGCAGGCGACCGGAATGGTCAACGATCACCTCGTTGATTGCTTTCGCCACGAGGAAATCGGTCGTTTAGCCTGAAGGATTATTCTTCTCCGTGCACGCACCCTCCATCGGTTGATTTGTCTGTCAAAGCGTGTTATTATGTACTGGAACACAGTACATAATAGGAGGAGGCTTATGGAAACTGTTAGTGTAAATCTGTTTCGTTCAAACATCAAAAATTATGTTGAACAAGTAGCCAGTGAGCATGTGCCACTTAAAGTAACTCGCCGTAGTGGGGACGATTTTATCGTTATTAGTGCTGAAGATTGGGAGCGTGACCAGGAGACACTTTATGTCCTCCAAAATTCTAGCCTGATGAAGCAAATTGCTGAATCTGCTCACACACACGCTGAGCGTTCCGGTTACACACCAACGGATGGAGAAATGAATGAGATCCTTGGTGTTTGAAGGTAGAACGTGGGCTACCTATGAAGAACTCAGAACGAAAGACAAACGTTTGCACAAAGCTCTTTGTTCAATTCTGAAAGAAATGCTTCGGGGGGACCCGACAAGTGGCACGGGAAAGCCCGAAGCTCTTAGCCATAACCTTTCCGGCTTCTGGTCACGTAGATTAAGCCAAAAAGACCGCGTTATTTACAAATTCGACGACAATTATATTTTCATTTTCGCAATCGGTGGACACTACGATCAATTTTGAGCCTGAACGGCCCCGAGTAGAGCGTGTACCACTTAACATGTTCGGACGGCACATAACGAAAGCTGCTGAAGATTCGAAAAATTCCCTTCCTTTGCTGAGGGATGCCCTGCTTGCTGGAAAGGTGTGACGAGGTCGTGTTCCTGAAATTACCAGTAATGGAGAACGGATGGCCCGCATTATTGTTTCGGACCTTATCGGAAAGGTATTTATTAATTCAGGGGCAAGAGGTTCCTACTGTTGCATTCTCAAGTATCTGTAAAACGTTGGCTTGCTGATTTTGAGTAATTGGCAAATTTCACCGATCGAGTACTCACGGGAGTCATACATTTTTTTCAGTGTTTGGATTTTACTGTTATCCAATTTGTTGCTCCTCCCTCCAACTCGCCCTCTTGCCCTGGCGGCAGCTAAGCCGGCCATTGTTCTCTCTCTGATCAGGTTCCGTTCAAATTCGGCCAGTGCCCCGAAAATGTGAAAAATCAATTTCCCGCCACTTGTAGAGGTATCCAAGCCCTCCTGTAGGGATGCCAAGCCGATACCTCGGCTTTCTAACCCCTCCGCTACCTCAATTAAATGTTTCAGGCTGCGGCCAAGTCGATCTAGTCGCCACACGACTAAGCAGTCATCCTTTCTTAAATACTCCAGCGCATCATGAAGGCCCGGTCGATCGACCTTAGCCCCGGATACTTTGTCAGAAAAAATTTTCTCACAGCCAGCCTGTTTCAGCGCATCAAACTGGAGGTCATGGTTCTGGTCGAGTGTGGAAATGCGAGCGTATCCAATCTTCATTGAGCCTTTGTTGGTTGAGTCAATAAACTGGATTTAAAATATTGAATCGTTACTTTGATTACTTTACGAGTTTACTTACTAGAAAGACAAGCGAAAAGCCAGCTTTTTGAAGCTGGCTGATCACGGTAAAGAAAACGAACCTTTTACTTCTTAGGCCGCTCTGAGGTCGTCAGGAATAACCTCAAACCTCGCCCGCGTAGAGCAGATTGAGACTGCCAGTATCCACCTTAATCATGCTCTAACGCTGTACAGAAAAACGGGACTATCCTCCAAAAAATAGCGTCAATGCTGACGTTAGCGACGTGAATCAGGGTATTTCGCCATGACGTCAGTGTCAGTAAAATTAAAGGATAATTTTTCACTTATTACTTATTTTGAAATGTTAGTAGGTATTATGACTTTTAAGAAAAAGTCAAACCTGTCTTACACATCCTCCTCCGGTCCGGTTTCCCGAAAAAGCTCGCGGCCAATCAGCATCCTCCGGATCTCACTGGTACCCGCACCGATTTCGTATAATTTGGCGTCCCGCAGCAGGCGCGCCACCGGGTATTCATTGGTGTAGCCGTTGCCGCCCAGACATTGAATGGCCTCGAGGCTCATTCTGGTTGCAGCCTCAGCGGCATAAAGGATAGCTCCCGCGCCATCCTTGCGTATGGCATGTCCCCTGTCAGCCGCCCGGGCAACCGTGTACACATATGACCGAGAAACATTCCATCTGGTGTACATATCAGCAAGTTTACCCTGCATCATCTGAAATTCCCCTATGGGCCTGCCGAATTGATGTCGTTCGTGCAGATATGGCAGTACAGAATCCATGCAGGCCGCCATTATCCCCAGTGGTCCGCCGGCAAGGACCAGACGCTCGTAGTCGAGGCCGCTCATGAGCACGCCTATACCCTTGTCAACCTGGCCCAGAACATTTTTTTCAGGTACGACACAATCTGTAAACACAAGTTCGCAGGTGGCCGAGCCGCGCATCCCGAGCTTGTCAATTCTGGGACCGGTGGTAAAACCTTCAAAACCTTTTTCCACCAGAAACGCGGTGATGCCATGCTGGTGTTGCTCCGGATCCGTCTTGGCATACACCACCAGCACGTCTGCGTCCGGACCGTTGGTTATCCACATTTTTGTGCCATTCAGAATGAACGTATCCCCGTCCCTGACAGCCTTTGTTTTCATGGACACCACGTCGGACCCGGCACCCACCTCGCTCATTGCCAGCGCCCCGAGCTTGGCACCGCTGATCAGTTCGGGAAGAAATCTTTGTTTTTGTTCCTCGGTACCGTTTAATCTGAGCTGATTGACGCAGAGGTTGGAATGCGCCCCGTAGGCAAGCCCGACTGATGCAGAGCCTCGGCTGATTTCCTCCATGGCGATGACATGTTCAAGATAGCCCATTCCTGCCCCGCCATATTGTTCCTCTACTGTCACTCCAAGCAAACCGAGCGCTCCCATCTTCTGCCAAAGTTCCGTTGGGATATGTTCCTGGAGGTCAATTTGTGAAGCAAATGGCGCTATTTCCGTGAGAGTGAAGTCACGCACTGTTTCCTGCATCAAGGTGGCAGTTTCTCCGAGGCTGAAGTCAAGCATTTGATAGGTTGTCATGATTCTTCCTCCGAAATTGAGGTGGCGCTACTGTAGGTTGGAATATCAGGATGGGAAACTGAAGCCTGCTGGCAATTTCCTTTCCGATGTCCCTGCAGGGACCCAGGACAGATCGAGAATCGTACAGGTCGGACTCACCGTTTGAAAGATCGGGGTGACCGCCATGCCGATTGCGGGATCACCTACCGCCAGATAACTCATGAGAATAGTGGCAATCCCGTCAAACTCGATGTTGATGAATCTGATGGGTTTTTCCAGCAGGTTGAAAGCGCCGGACCTCTCACAAACCATGAAGGTGTGTATTTTTGCGGTCTTGCCAGCTATGGATGTCACGTCCACCACCGTGTTTTTTCCCAGGCAATCCGGGCAGTGAATGCGGAACGGCAGGTAACTGGTACCTGTCGACTCACAATCCTGGTTGTCGCACCTGGAGGCGAGCAGCCTGCCCTGCCCCAGTGACTCAAAAAAGACTGCCTCGCCGCCATAGGCATGGATATAGGTCATATCCCTCGGGTTAGT
>QKJV01000344.1 GCA_003249165.1 Desulfobulbaceae bacterium
CGAAAAGCGCGATAGAGCGCCTTGGCTTCATAAAAAATTATCGGGTCAGGGTCTCGGATGGCACTGACCAGAAGGGCTCTGGCATTTCGCGGCCCGGATGGGATGACCACTTTCAGCCCCGGTGTGTGTGCCCAGTAGGTTTCCCGGCTTTCCGCATGGTGTTCCAGCGCCCGGACGCCGCCGCCGTAGGGGGCGCGCATGACCATCGGAACAGTGAGTCTGCCCCTTGTCCGCCAACGCATGCGGGCTGCGTGGTTTTCCAGTTGATGGAAATTCTGGTAGGAAAAACCCGAGAACTGAATCTCGCAGACCGGTCGCAGTCCGTAGATGGCCATACCCACCGACATACCGACAATGGCGGATTCAGCGAGTGGGGTATCGATGACCCGCTCGCTGCCGAACTGGTCTATCAGCTGATCGGTTACTCTGAAAACTCCGCCGTCACGGCCGATATCCTGGCCAAGAAGGATAACCGAATCATCTTTTTCCATCTCCTGTCGCAGCGCCAGATTGAGAGCTTCAACCATTGTCATCTTAGCCATGGAGAGCCTCCTCGTCGCTGATGTCAAGTTCGCCGGCCAGTTCTTCTCTCTGTGCCAGCAGGTGGGGTGGCAGTTCGGCATAGAGATGATCGAACATATCAAGCGGGTCGCCGAGCTCTTTCATCTGCTTTTCTCCCCGGTCAATTGCGGTCTGGATTTCATTTTTGATTGTTTCCTCAAGAGCAGTGAGCTCGTTTTCGGTGAGGATATTCTTGCTCTTTAGGTATTTTTGATAACGGAGCAGCGGATCTTTCTGTTTCCAGAGTTCTACCTCCTCCTCCGATCGATATTTTTTAGGATCGTCAGCGGTGGTATGGATCATGACCCGGTAGGTTACGCATTCTATAAAGGTAGGGCCGCCACCGTTTCGGGCTCGGTCAACTGCTTCCGTGGTTGCCGAGTAGACGGCAAGGAAGTCGTTTCCGTCTATCCGAATACCCGGCATCCCATATGCCACGGCCTTCTGGGCGATTGTTTCCGAATGGGTCTGTTTGGCAAGAGGGACGGAAATTGCCCACTGATTATTCTGACAGATGAAGACCACGGGAGTCTGGTAGACAGCAGCACAGTTCATTCCTTCGTGGAAATCGCCCTCAGAGGTCGCCCCGTCACCCAAAAAGGTCATCACAACTTCGTCTGTTTTCCGGTATTTTGCTGCCAGGCCAAGGCCGACTGCATGGAGGATCTGAGAAGCCACCGGCACCGCCATCGGTAAATCACGCTGATTTTCAGGAATAATCGTCCCCTCATTGTAACCGTTATAGTACAGCAGAACACTTTCCATTGATCTGCCCCGCATAATTTCCGCGGCTGTTTCCCGAAAGGCGGGGACCAGCCAGTCACTGTCACGGAGGACAGCCACGGCACCAATCTGTGATGCCTCCTGTCCTTTAATGGGAGGGAAGGTACCAATGCGACCCTGGCGCTGCAGATCGAGCATCCGTTCATCAAATCTTCGCCCGAGCAGTGCGGCTTTGTGCATCCTGAGGTGTGTTTCGCTCGGGATGTCTGGTTCCAGTTCGACGTCGAGCCGGTCGTTTTCATCCAGAACGGACAGGTACTCAATATTGTTGGTGAGAGCGAGACGTTTTCGACCCATAACACGCTTTCCTTAGTGAATTAGAGATGAAGTACTTGCTTTTCTGCATATTCATTATCTCGTAAATGAAATTACACCTTTCACGGAGCATTCAATAAATAATCACAAATCACTTCACTGAACAACTCCTATTATTAGTAGTATATGCATGGGTTGAAGAATATCAAATTGGCAGAATTGCCGTGATTCTTGTTGCTTGTGTTGCAGGTGAAATAATGACTGAGCCACAAAGAGTACCGACCTTCGTAATATGAAAATTCATGGGATACATCCTTTCAATTTACCCAAAAACAAGTTAATAAAGGCTGGCGACGGCTACATGTTTGTTTTTTTGACAGAAACAAGGAAAGAGAGCTCTTATGGATCATCATTTGATAATGAAAAAAAAAGTATGGCCTTTACTCCTGTGTCTCACCATGCAAATCTGCTTTTTCGTCCATCCTGCATTTTCCCAATCTCAGCAGGAAACATTAAGAATATCTATTATTCCTCATCGTTCGAACCTTGGCAACGAACATGCATACGATGCATTGTTCAGTGAACTGGTGAAAATAACCGGGATACAATTCGAATGGGTGGGGAGCAAGAGCTATGACGATGTCATAAATAAAATAAAAACAGGAAATGCTGATATTGGTTATGTCGGCCCCTTTGCCTATGTGCTTGCTCAAGACAGTTTCGGTGTTAAAATTATTTGTCGTACCTTGAGTAAAGGGAATGAAGAATTTTACAGGAGCATGATTATAACCAGGAAAGATTCCGGCATTCATAGCCTGCAGGATCTGAAAGGCAAAAGCTTCTCTTTCACCGACCCAAAATCAACGTCGGGGTATCTCTTCCCCATGGCGCAATTAAAGGCGTCGGGAGTTTTTCAAAAAGATTTTTCAGAGGTAAAGTTTTTAAAACGGCATGCAAACTCTTTGTTAGCAGTCTATAAAGGCCACGTCGATGCCGGGGCAACCTCTGTTACATCGGTCGACAAAATAGATATCAACATCGATGAACTTGAAATTCTCTGGCAATCAAGGCCTATTTACCGCGGTCTCTGGATTGCACGTAAAGATCTTCCCGAGGAACAATTCAAAAAAATCCAGCAGGCCATGTTGAAGATGCATGAAACGCCACAGAGTGAGGTGATATTTAACAAGCTGACGACGAAAGGATTTATAATGGGAAAAGATAGTGATTATGACAATGTCCGTGAAGTCATGAAATGGATGCAGGAAAAATAACTTGTGTTCTCCTCTTGAATAAAACAACTTCCTTTTTACCATCACTCGAGAATACATTGGGCCCTTTTTTTAGCATTCGAAAAAAGATTATTTTTTCATTTCTGGTTTTGATCGTGATGATGAGCTGTGTGTATGCGGTGACCACCTCTCTTCGTATTATCGAAACGATGCACAATGAAATAGAAAAACGTGGCATTGAAGTAACTAAAATTTTCAGCCAGATGGTAACTCCCTATATCTTCGAATCGGATTACGTCACCATCATCGACAATACCAACGAATTAATTCAAAACAGCGATATCTTTAAGGTAGCTATCCTGGATATGAGCGGCAAACCCTGGCTGACAACAGAAGAGAGGCAGGCAACTGTACTGATATCCACACCCTTCTATCTGGACGTTATTAACAACAAAACCCTTGGACTACGTAATATAGAAGTCAATGGACGACATTTACTGGAACTTGTTAACCCTATTACTGCTTTAGGAAAAGTTGTTTATCTGTTGAAAATCGAAATATCCCTTGAAGACATCCAGAAAAAAGCCGCTGCACGTATTCGGGAAACAATAGTCATCAGTTGCATAATGGCTGTTGTTGCGGCAATTTTTGGAGGAATTCTTGCCAAATTGTTAATTGAACCCCTTAAGAATCTTGTTCAGGGAACCAATGAGATAGCCAAGGGCAATTATTCTCATAGGATCGCAATAAAATCTGAAGACGAAATAGGAGAACTATCGACGTCTTTCAATCTTATGACAAATAATTTGGAAAAAGAATTAGGAGCAAGGAAGCAGGTCGAAAAGGATCT
>QKJV01000130.1 GCA_003249165.1 Desulfobulbaceae bacterium
AATATAACAACATCCCGCACCGCCATCATCGGCAGTACTTCCGGGATTTCCGTCTCTTCAATTTCCGTCATTTCATCTTTTTCATGATAGATCGGATCATCATTCTGCACAGGATACCTCCATTAACAATATAAAAAGATGGCCGTTCCGACTGGTTGGCTCATCAGATCTATTTTACTCTTTTTGTCAAGTTTTTTACAGTAAGCATTGCCTTGAGTTTAGTCAAGCGAAGCCGGTCAGGCTCTGCCTTTTTCCGAAAATCTGTTGAACTTGTCGGCAATTTGCTTCATTATAAGCATGGTAGAAAAAGAGCTGAAAAATCAATGGAGAGCACATGTTCCTATGTTAAAACCGTCAACATTTTTTGATCTTTCCCGTTTTGAACATGCCGAAATATTTTTTGGGGCTGAGTATGTATGGGATGGCCTGAAAAGGCTTAAAAGCTATATGGAGGATCAGTCTTATCCCCACCTCCCTTCGGCAGTAAAAAAAAGTGAACCTTTGCTGAAAACGCTTGTCCTCTATGACAATGCTTATCTGGACGGGAGTGATTGCATCATCGAGTATGGTGATGCTACCAAAGGAAAGCTGCAAGTATTTAAAGACGGTGATCTGCTGAAGGGTGCGAGCGTGATCATGGCCGGTGCGATTCTAATCGGAGAGAAGATTCAATTCGGACAAGGAGTTAAAGTGGAGGCGGGTGCGTTTATCACCTCGCCGGTGATTATCGGTGATATGACGGAAATCCGGCAGGGGGCCTATCTGCGAGGTAATTGTCTTGTCGGCAGGCGTTGTGTAGTCGGCCATGTCACTGAAGTTAAGCACTCCATTTTTATGGATGACGCCAAGGCTGGACACTTTGCCTATCTTGGTGACAGCATCCTTGGCAACGAGGTCAACCTCGGAGCAGGGACAAAACTAGCCAATCTGCGTTTTTCTCCTGGGAACGTAAAAATCCGCACCCCAGCCGGATCTGTTGATTCTGGATTACGGAAGTTTGGTGCTGTTTTAGGGGACTTTGTCCAGACAGGGTGTAATTCTGTGACAAATCCAGGGACTCTGCTCGGCATGCGTTCGCTCCTGCTACCCAACAGAACCGCACCGTCCGGGCTGCATGAAAAAAACAGCCTCATTTAACTTCGAAGATTTTTTCAACATATTTTCCATGTAGTTCAGGGCATATCTCATTTTTTGTTAAGGGGCCTTCATGTTTAAAAACAAATTGTTTTTCGTCGGTATTTTTTTCGTATTGTTTTCACCTGGCCTTCTCATGGCAGAAACTCAATCCCATAACGATGATATTTTAGCACAGGTTGGCGACAGCAAGTTAACGTCTTCACGACTTGCTATGATGATCGATCTGATGCCGCCTCAAATTCAGGTTATGCTGCGGGCCAATGACAAAATGAAAAAGGAACTGATTAATCGCTGGGTGGAGATAAATCTCATCGTGCAGGAAGCTCTTGCTGATAAAATAGATGAGGACCCAGTAGTGATGCTGAAAATGGACGAGATGAGAAACCGGGTGTTGGTTGAGGCGTTCATTAGCAAACATGTTGAAACGCAGACTCCGATATCCAAGGAGGAAATCGCTTCGTACTATGAGAAACACGGTAGTGAATTTGAACGCGGGGAGCAGGTTGAAGCGCAGCATATTCTTGTCCGTGTGGACGCAAATGCTTCCGCGGAAGAAAAGCAAAAGGCTCAAAAAAGAATCGGCATGATTCAGGAAAGACTGAAAAAAGGAGAGTCTTTTGCAAGTTTGGCCAAACAGTTTTCAGAAGATCCGGGTTCAAAAGATAAAGGAGGGAACTTGGGGTATTTCAGCAGAGGGCAGATGGTCAAAGGATTTGAAGATGCAGCTTTTGCCACCCAGCCGGGTGAAACAAGTCCCCCGGTACAGACAAGTTTCGGATGGCACCTTATACATGTTCTTGACAGAAAAGCTCCTGAAAAACAGCCACTTGATCAGGTCAGTAAGGAAATTGAGACCAAACTCAAGGCTGAACGTAATGAAAATGCCTTAAAGCAACTCATAAGTGAATTGAAAGAAAAATATCCTGTGACTGTCAAATAGGTTTCGGGTTACACCAGATAAAGAGCCCTGGCTACATCTGCCCGCGTTCGAGGTAGTGATAAAGACCGAAAAAAAATTCGGCAAGTAATCCGAAGGTCAGATAAATTCTCGCAATGCTTTTTTTCGGCATTTTCTGTCCCATTACTTTCTGTATTACTGAGACCACCAGTACTGTCGCGGCAATGACATAGGGAACTGAGTCAAGCAGGTGGCTCAGGGTCGCCGACAAAGTATCCATCGGACGTCCTGGAAAATATCTGACTGTGAACAGCATATATAAAAAAATAAGTACCAACAGAGAAATTTTTTCTTTAGTGCTCATCGGACTCTTTTCATTTTAAGATTTACCACTCTTGCCAAAAAACACAGAGCAGCGTAAAGTGCAAAACGTTTTGTGTTGTTGTTGCCTCGTCAGACGTTTTGCGATGGTGACTTTTTCATCAACCCCTCACTATGCCGAAATTTTATAATAAATCATGCTGCCACTCACCGCACTCTATTTTCCTCAGACAGCTTTGAACACTTTACAAGTAGGCCAGGAACTTATTTTTTTCGATAAAATTTTTTATTATCTGGCTGCAGAAAACGATGATGCTGGCAATACGCAAAGCCCCGGCAGCGCTGAAATCTGCGGTGGATATCCTCCTGTTCCCTTTAAAGAGGATCTTGATCGTTTCAGGCAACTTATCAAAGAGTTGAAGGGAAATGAAGAGGAATTTTACAGTGGGCAGCTTTCATCATTTTCTTCTGGCCATGAAAAGAATCGTGATGAACTGTCCGTACGAAGTATGATTCAGTCAATCGCGGGGAAAGTACCAGAAGCATCACAAAAGCTGCGTGAGGGTAAGGAAGATCTTTATGAAAAGGAAGATCTCTGGCAGGCCCGCCTGTTGCTTAAATTGGCTGAAATTCTGCATCAGGAGGAACTGGAATTACAACAGGAACTCGCTGCAATTTCAGCAAAGGAGCTTGAGCTGTTCGAAGTTTTAAAGGGAGAACCGGAGATACCATTTTCTCCTTCACCTTTTTTTCAACAGGAAACCAGGCCGCCGATTAAGCAGGGAATGCTTATTAAGGCCTGGGGTAAACTTTTTTTGGCCGACAGCAAGCGGGATAATTATTCCGTTCTGTTAAGTGATCAGAGTGATGCCGTTGAGCTTCTTTTTGATGCAAATGAAACCTTAACGCAAAAAAGGCCAGTATGCCTCTTTCGCATTCCTTTGCCTGTTAATATTAAAAAGAATCTGGAAAATTTTCTTCAGGACAGAATGGCTTTCCGGCAGCATGGACAGAAAACTATCGCAAATTTCGGGACGCTGATGGCGGAATGCCTGGAAAAAGGGGTTACTGCTGAACGTGTTGCAAAGTTTGGAAAGCTGGCAGAAGAGTGGAAGGGGTTGTTGGAGAATTTCAGTTTCTCAAACGAGCAGGAGCCTGATTCCGCCGGGTCGCCTGCGTGCCCGGCGGATTGTCAATTGGCTGTTTATCTTTGCGATACGAGCCTGACGCGGCTATTCGGACGGATTTGTAAAAAAGAAATATATTCCGAATCGGCAGCGACAACGTCTCTGGCATTAGTCGCCTTAAAATCAGTAGGCTGATA
>QKJV01000092.1 GCA_003249165.1 Desulfobulbaceae bacterium
TGCGGCTTGACCGCAGAATGTTTTGGTTGGAATACAGTTTTCTCCGGAACGAATACCGGTCATTTTGACCCTCAAAAAGGCGCTACTAGGAGTAAAACCGCCTTTTTCAGGATGATATTCTAGAATATTAAAAAGTTAGCTTGGTCTGCCCTCAGCCCTTTGACTGTCCCCAGAATTCCATGACTTCAACCTAAAACAACTACCTGCAAATATCCCTTCGGGTTTACTTTCGCCTGGAAGTTAGTGTCATTCAAAAGTGTAAAAACTGGTACGTTTTTGTACAACTGTTGCGTCAAATATGTCACCGAGTTTCTTCCCATACTCCCAGAGAAAATGTCACAATGGTCTGATATTACAACTAATATTCAATCAGCAATCATATTGGCATCGAATTTGTTATTGTATTCTCATAACTTCCATAACAGGCATATCCGCCTGTTGCATTTACTGGCCAAGTCAGCCGCAATCCAAACTAATTGGGTGGAATAATGAAGAAAAGCAAACAAAAAGAAGTTCAAGATGCCGCTCAAAGCAATTACATGAAGATGCTCAAAAATCTCCGTAACAGGCACACGTCAGAATACAGCAAAGTGATAAAAAAGGAGTTCCAGGGAATTATTCTGGGTTATGATTGATACCTTTTTAGACTATATATTTTACAATAATAACGTTCGACACACATTATTGCCGCGGACCATCCACAAGGGGGAGAACAAGCCTGCTTGCCTGAAACCGTAGTCGGTTGTATCCGCTGGGATTGTTGACGGGCGTGCAGCAAAACAGGGGCATTGAAGTGCACGGGTTTGTCTCGACTCTTGCCAAGGTATCCTTGCAGAAGAGTTGAAACTTCCGGGAATTACTCTCCTGCTATACCAAATGTGAGATGCGATCCGTTTTTTAGCCGTTCACGAATGCCCCTCAGTCGTTCCAAGGGGTAATTTTCTTTTTCCCGGCCAAATGCTGCCTCGATATACAGTACGGCTGACTTGCCGCTGGCTGCACAAATTTCTCAATTAGTCAATGCTGTTCCCCTATTGCCCACTTTGCGCGGCTTTTCCCTGCGGATTTTGTTTTCTTATCAGTCTTTCCTGAACCCTTCAACCAGGGAAAACATCCCTTGGGTCCGGATCAAACGGATCCGGTGAAAACCGGCCGCAGATAGGCCGTCTGCGATCTCTTCATACGTATAGGTGCTCCCTCCCCTGGTTCCGGCCAACATGTTCACCGCGAACATGGCACCCTCCAAGGGCGCGGTACGATCGGAGGACATGACGTAATCGCGCACCACGATTCGCCCGCCCGATTCCAGGGCATCGTGGACCCTCCTGTAGAGGGCCTTGTTTTCTTCCTGGCTGTTTTGATGGATGATGGCGGAAAGAAGCGCCAAATCGTGACCCGGCGGCAGCGGATCCTTATAAAAATCGCCGGCCACCAGGCTGACTCGGTTCTCCACGCCGGCGGCGTGAATTCGGTCCCGAGCCATTTCGAGCACCGGTGGCAAATCGAACAGGGTTGCCCGCATTTCCGGAACCGCAGCCAGAAAGGCCAGGGTATAGGTACCGGAACCGCCACCCACATCCAAAAGCCGCCTGGCCTTGCCCGACTCGATGGCCGCCACCACCTCCGGCGCCTTTTTCGCCGCAATAACATGCATGGCGCCGATAAAAGACTCAATGCTGTCCTTGGCAAGTGCGCCGGTTTTGTTCATGCTGGTCGTGGTCTTTCCTAAAACGATGTCCGTGAGCCGCGACCAACTCTGCCAGAGCCATCCCTGGTGCAGGATGATGGGCAGAAGCGATTCCGGAGCATCGGCGGAAAGAAATGGTACGGCTGACGGCTCGGTCTGGTAGTGCCCATCGGTCTTGTTCAAATACCCCAGGGCGCTCAGGGCATCGAGCAGGATGGAGACCCCCCGCAGTTCGGCGTTTCGTTCTGCCGCGACCGCCGCCGCGCTTAATGGTTTTTCGGCAAGCAAGGTGAATAGATCAAGTTCCGCCCCGCAAAGGAGCACTCGGCTTGCCTGGAAACCGCGTGATGTTTTCAAGATGGCATCGGATGTGTGCTTTGCGTTCATCATAACCCTCCATTCTCGAAATGAAATATGGTGTGCACGGATTTTTTCGAGATATTGATACGTTTATAACAATTTCTCCATCATGCAGCGGGCCTCTTTATCCGGGGCAAGGGATATGGAGGCCGATATGACCACAACACCGCCACAATTTTCAATCCTAACACCGCTAATCAGTCTGACGGGTTTTTGCGGCGTCAGACTCTAAGCTTTGGTTTGGGTATGACTCACTCTGCCCGGGCATCAGCACCGTGCTCAGACAGCTGCGCTCCAAACCAACGATGCAATGCAGTTAGCAAATGAAGATCTGTCGTTTCAAACGTAATTTCAGCTCCGTCAGGAAGAGCAGCATAAGATACTTTTATACGCGACGCTCCGGCTTGAAGTTCCTTTAGCCCCGGCATATCTGCACCATGCAGTTTTGCCGGATCTGAATAATCGCCCAGTTGAAACCTTTCAGCTTCGTGCTGAAGATGCTTTTGAATCAGGCCAATCTGATCAGTTGCGCCGGGATCTTTCAAGATGACTTTTTGTACACCTCCAGATTCAGTCATCTTGAAGATGTGTACGGTCTTTGATATATCGAAAGGCATTACACTATGTGCCATCTGGTGCACGTGCTCTTGAGGGGTTCCGGCAAACAGACTATTGCTACTGAACAGCACAAAAAATACGACGATGACTGGGGCTAGATAATTAACCTTTAGTAGATGCTTGCTCATATTCTTCCTTTTTATGGTTGTCCACGTATTATGCAGCCAACAAGTTATTATCGAAATAATGTAATTATCACAGATCTATTTATTAAGCCTGTCTTAAAAAAAAATGACAAATATTCATTTTCTGGAATTATCAATTTTCCATGGTTACTGCTCTATTACGATGTTAGTCATAATTTTTTTCATCAGCTATGTTGAGCATTCTCCCTGGATATTCCCCAATAATCGACATCCCTCTCCCCCACAAAACAGCAAATCTATTTTCTATTTGCGCCAATCACTCCGTGACCCTGGTGCCCCCTCACGAAACAACTTGCACAACATACTGATATTATTAAATATCATACACGTTATTTTTGGACCACAAAATAGACGGCAGCTTATAAATACGAAATAATTTTAAATGGTTACAAAAAAAGAACTCTTACGATTATGCAAATCTGGAAACGAAGGCCGGAGCTTCAAATCCTCTCGACCCGACCTGAAATTTCATAGAGACAGCCGTTTCATTACTTCCGCATTTAATTTTTGAAGGAGGGAAAAATGATGGCGTTTTTTTATGCACCCCGCCTTATACTAGCTTTTCGAGTCCACTATAGAAAAAATAACAGGCAAAAACGAGCAGGACTGATGTACATGTCCCTATGAGCCCACGATAAAATCCGTTGCTGAAAGAGCTTTTTCCCCGAGCGATCAGATAAGAAATAAGGGAATACCACAAAAGATCGGCCAGAATATGACCGGCAAAGAATACGGCAACACCAGCAATACCGAAAGTCCAGGAATGGAGAATATAACCCAGCCCGATTGAAACCCACCATATCGTCCAATACGGATTGGCCAAGCTCAAGATGATGCCGGATATCACCAGACTTTTTGGTTTATC
>QKJV01000379.1 GCA_003249165.1 Desulfobulbaceae bacterium
AGATTATAAAAATGGTCAGGCTATACCATTTGGCCCCGGCCATCAGGTATGTGATGTCAGTCATCAACGCCAGATCTGGTGAATACATTCCCGAATTACAGGCAGGCAGGTTGGATGCTGCAGGGTTGTTATATTTTTAGTTCGTGGTTACTACAATTTTTTTTACAGTGTGACATGTAAGATCTGTCTCTTTTATGAGACATGCTCCTCTTGAGAGGAGCTTTCTTCTCCATCGGTAAAGAAGACCTTATGTTATGCCAACTTTTTCAGCGACCTTGCTGATAGTTCTGCTCTGGTCCTCGAATAGCAACCAGGGCCTTACATTTGAATTCCTGGCATGTTTTCAGCATTACTGAATAATTGTTTTCCCTCCTGCCATTGCCTCAACTAATAGCTTAGGCAAGGCCCACCAATTTAAAGGACGTTCACAATTCTGCAGCAACAAGCATGTACTGTTTTACGGAGCTATCTTGCGCCAGACCGGCAGTTCTTTGTGCAACTTTATAAAACGTTGGTCCTGATGAATATCCTCACTCATCTTGCGGTTGGCGATAAGGATTGCACCAACCCGCATGGTTTCTTCGATCATCTTTTCGAATTTCCGTTCATGATCGCCGTTTGCCAATGGCCTGAAATAATAGATCACATCAAATCGCCCATAGTTCTCATAATGCCAGAGGTCATCCTGAATAGCCCGCTCTTTGCCCATGAGTTTCTGTGCGATGCGTAATGGATATTCATCTTTTTCAAATCCATAAACATCGAACCCCATCTGCTCGGCAAAAAGCATGACATTGCCGATACCGCAGCCGATATCAAGCAGGGTGAACTGTTCATCCTGCTTATCGTGTTCCCTCAGATACAGAGAGGTAAAACAAAGCTGGTCAAAAAGCTGCCGTGTATCCATTGGCACGAAAGGATATTCATTAGCTGTATCGTTTTGTGAATTTTTTTGTGAATCTCGAGTATAAAAACCAATAAAACGGTTGATAATACCAAAAAAAATATCTTTTATCTCTTCTTCTTCGGTAAGTTCAGGGAAATCCATCTGTTGCTCCTGGTCTTACAATGTCATTTGTTGAAATAATGGCCGGTTTGAGTTATAGAATTTATTCCTGCTGTTATGTTATTTTCCTTCTAACATGCAGGAGGACACAAACTAACCGCAATTCAAATAAAACAAAAGGATTAAATCATGGCAGAGCAAAATGAAATAATTGCCAAAATGGACACATCTAAAGGCACAATCAATCTAAAACTCTATGCCGACATAGTGCCTCTTACCGTGGCAAGCTTTGTCAACTTAGCCAAGAGAGGCTTCTATGACGGCCTTACATTTCACCGTGTGATCAAGGAATTCATGATTCAGGGTGGCTGCCCAAAAGGGACCGGCACCGGTGAACCGGGTTATCGCTTCGAGGATGAGTTCGACCGCCGCCTTTTGCATGATCGGCCAGGAATACTCTCTATGGCAAACGCAGGCCCCAAAACAAACGGCAGTCAATTTTTTATTACCCATGTCCCCTGCCCGTGGCTTGACGGGAAACACGCTGTTTTCGGATCCGTAGTCAGTCAGGCGGACATGGATGTGGTTAACGCGATCAACCAGGGTGACGTAATTAATTCAGTTACCATCGAAGGGGATACCACCTCATTATACAAGGAAATGAAAATACGCATCGATCAGTGGAACAAAGCCCTTGACCTCAATTTTCCCAAACTGAAAAATGCTTGAATCGATGAAAACAGAAGACCTTTCCTCTCCATTTCAGCTTCCTGTATTTGAGGAACTGCTGGAGGAATCCACACGCATACATGGACATATCTGCGCCGGGCAGGTGATCGGTGTGCGAATGGCCATGATCGGCCTACGGGAAATTGGTATCACCGACCCCAAAGGAACACAACGCAAAAGTCTTTATGTCCTGGTAGAGATAGACCGTTGTGCAACCGATGCTATCCAATCGGTCACAGGTTGCAGTTTGGGAAAGCGCTCGTTAAAATGGCTCGATTACGGCATAATGGCTGCCACTTTTGTCAACTTGAGTACTGGCAAGGCTGTGCGGATAACTGCAAGAGAAGAAGCTCGGTCACTTGCAAAAAAATATAGTCCGGATATTGAAGGCAAATATAAACAACAACTTGAAGCCTATCGTATTATGCCGGAGGATGAGCTTTTTACCATCGAGCAGGTGGCTATTACCATTCCTGAATGTGACCTGCCGGGGAGGCCGATAAAAAGGATACAGTGCGCGCAATGTGGTGATTGGGTCCAGGATTGCCGTGAGGTGATCAAAGACGGCAAAATGTTATGTAAAAGCTGCGCTTTCGGTCGATACTATAATCCTTTATAAGAATACCAAGAATGCTCAATACTATTTTCCGCAGGGACATTACTTTATGCCGGCAAAAATAATACCAGTTGATCAGGCCGTGGGTATGGTTCTGCCCCATGATATTTCTGAAATCAGGCCATTAAGTGCTGATGACGGAGAATTTAAGGGCGTTGCTTTTAAAAAAGGCCACATTATCCGACCCGAAGACTTGGAACATCTCCGCAGGCTTGGCAAAGAGCGGATTTATATCCTCACCCTTGATGACCACGAAATTCATGAAAATGAGGCGGCTCAGGCAATGGCAGAGGCCATTGCCGGTGAAGGGGTTGTCGGTTCCGGGCGGCCGACGGAAGGCAAGATTAATCTTTTGGCGGAGCATGACGGCTTACTCAAGGTCAATATCGAGGGATTGTACCGTTTTAATCTGTTAGGGGATGTTATGTGTGCAACACTTCATGATAATACCCCGGTCAGTAAAGGAGAACAAATTGCCGGAACAAGACTGATTCCCCTCATCGGTGAACGTCGCCTGGTTGAGGAAGCAACGGCGATTGCCCGTGAGGCAGGTGGACTTTTACGGGTCAAAAAACTACGTTCCGCAAAAGCCGCGCTAGTTATCACGGGCAGCGAAGTTTTTTACGGGCGTATTAAAGATTCTTTTGAACCTGTTTTGCGGGAAAAACTCGGCCAACTCGGTTCAAAAGTGATACGAGTCGGTTTTGCTCCTGATGATGCTGATATGATTGCCACGGAAATCGCTGCTGGTCTTGAGGCCGGTGCGGACCTTATCATCACAAGCGGTGGAATGTCAGTTGATCCGGATGATGTAACCCGGGCAGGTATCGTTAAAGCCGGTGCAACGGATATCTGCTATGGGACTCCAGTGCTGCCCGGAGCGATGTTCCTTACCGGAAGAATCGGCGAAGTACCCGTTCTAGCCTTGCCTGCCTGCGGTATGTTTCACCGCATTACCGTGTTCGATCTCGTTCTTCCCAGAGTGCTGAGCGGGGAAAAGATAACAAGAGAAGATCTCGCCCGCTTAGGACACGGCGGTCTCTGCAGATATTGCAAACAATGCCGCTATCCGGTATGCGGCTTCGGCAAATAAAGTCGTTTTAATAATCTCCGTTACTGCTGTGGAGGGAGCAACATCCAGGAACGAACAGCAAGTCGGCCGCTCTTTTTATCACGGCCACTTACCAGTACCCTGTTTTTATGGTGGGTCAACGGTTGATCGTTACTGATCGAGAGAAGATTTCCATTCAAGACAGCCTTTTTCCAACCAATATCCGTTACATAAATGCCAAAGGTTTGGGGCTCATAATTTTCAGGATGAATCAGCGTTGCAGAAAACCTTTTTACCATGGGACCTTGAATCTCTCCCGGCGATGGTTCCATATTTTTAATCGGCATATCGATCCGATTTAATACTTCAACAAAATGCTTCATTGTGCTCCACTCATTGCCTAAAATCGGCTCACGGGGAATACAGTAACGGTCTGTCTCCAGGCTGATTGAACCTGGATCCTGACTTAAAACTGCCTCATAACCCAACCTTTTCGTTTCCTCCAGGACAATGGCATTATATTCCCCGTAGGGAATGGCAAAAAACCCTGGCTGCACCCCCAAATTTTTCTCCAATATCCGTCTCCCCGTACGTAAATCTTCTCTTATCCAGGCACGATAGTCTGCTTCATTCATCCCAACCGGTCTGTCAGCCATTCGGTTATGAGAATAGGAATGGTCCTGGAAGTCTCCGCCCTGTTCTGCAACCTCCCGCACCTGATCCCAACTCATATAGGCATGAGAACCGCTGTCTACCCCTTTCACATAAAGAAAAACAGTGAAGGGAAAGCCATAAGAGCGAAGTATTGGCCAAGCGACTTCATAAACACTGCGGTAACCGTCATCTATGGTAATAACCACTGCTTTATCCGGGAGGCGAGTCCCATGCTTAATTGCTTGAACAAGATCACGCAGAGGTAAAATTTTGTAATGATTTGTTTTAAGATAGTCAAGTTGCTCGCGAAAACGCTGCGAACTGACATTTGTAGTAGGATATCGATTTTCGTCGAACCGATGGTATATCAAAACAGTGACGCCTGGTCCTGCATCAGTTTCGGCCCATGTCAAAGAAACAGATATAAAAATGAGAAAATGGATAAGAAAAAATGCACAACAATTTGATAAAATGTTTTTTTTAAGTATTCGCATTTCTTTGCAATGGATAAGAAACTAAATTTGCCGGCTTCTTACGCGACTGGGATGAGGTATTTTTTGCAAGCGTCATCGAATCAAAACGCTGCAGCTCGTTAGATGCGATAATCTGCCGGACGTCGTCAATATAAGAATTTCTTCTTTCGGAATAAAACAGCAACCCTTCAGCGAGATCCAGAGAACTTGCTGAATGATCACGCAATTCTCTCAGCGAACTATATGCGGGAAGACGATTTATCATCAGCAGATAGGCGCGCACCGAATCGAGCAAATTATCATAAGAAGCCACTTTGTGCAATGCTCCTTCATCGCGGTCCAGTGGATCCAAACCTTCATCGCCCCAGGTCCATATACCAAACAGATTGTTTCCTTCCATGGCAAAACGAGAGCTGCCCCATGAAGATTCCAAGGCACCCTGAGCAAGTATTAGGCTTACAGGCAAAACGTTAACCCGCTTTAATAGTTTTTCCTTGGAATTGGTTCGATATTTAAGCGTCAGATGCTGGAGAAAATTTTTCTCCTTTTCGCTGACGTTGTGAGGCCAGATGGCATCCTCTCCGAAAAAAAGCGTATCTTCATGTCGATTGAGTTTTTGCAGGGCAGCTTCAAGAGATTTTTTCTCCTGAGCTATTTCATTGAGGGCTACAAGGCTTATCGGTAACAGTGTATTGATGAAGGCCTTCTTTTTCGTTACTACATCCAGACTATCCATATCCTGTGGTAAATTTGCAAACAACACGGGTGGAATCAAGGCATTATCATCAATATCCCACAAATTTTTACTGCGCAGCCTTTCCAGCAATTCTTCCGTGGTATCGACCTTAATGGCACTGATTAATTCCCCCAGGGCCATATGATTATTCTGCTTGAGTATCCTATCTTCGGCCGTCACATCGACTCTATCACCAAAATCAGTCACCTTCACAGGAAGATGACTGATCAAAAAATACAAAGCCAGACAGAATGCCAGCAAACTGCAAAGGGCACAGCCTGACAGGATGGTTTTCGCCAGCAATGTATCAGTTACTTTCTGAGAAGTCGATATTGCCGATCCGTCTGTATTTGAAGTATGTTTGACAGAATCGGTCTGAATTTCGGAGCTACCGATAAAATGTAAATTTGGGGTAGTTTTCATATATTCTTAGATAAAATTCTTCCTTGAGAATTGATTAATAAACCGCGCCATACTACATCAGCGGGGTTCCCCGATTACAAATACTATATATGGGGGATTTTCAGAAATCAAATCTAATATTTTTTCCAGGGAGAGAGACAAATCATCTTATGATGCATTGTAAAATAAACAGAGAAAGATTAAAGATAGAATTTTAAAGTTAAAATCAGTTATTCCCTGACAACTTTATTTGTCTGTTTTTTTTAATCTTATTTTTGCGAGGCAAAAGAATGGTCTACCGGCTCTTATTCATTTTACTGATGTTCATGCTGCCTGCTTCCACCCTGGCTGCCGGTACTACTCCACCTTCCACCCATGGCAAAATCATAATGGAGACAACCCTGGGAACAATAAAGATCGAACTTTTTGACGAAAAAGCACCGTTAACCTGTGAAAATTTCCGCCGCTATATTCACGAAGGATTCTTCAATGGTTTGATTTTCCACAGGGTTATTCCCGGATTTGTCATCCAAGGGGGCGGATTTGAGCCAGGCATGAAAAAACGTCCAACTCATCCCCCAATAGTCAACGAGGCTGATAATGGATTAAAAAATACCAGGGGAACATTATCCATGGCGAGAACCCAGGACATATACAGTGCCACAAGCCAATTTTTCATTAATGTCGCTGACAATCAGAGCCTGGATCATCAGAGCAAGACCACAGCAGGATTTGGTTATGCAGTTTTTGGAAAAGTTGTAGAAGGAATGGACGTGGTTGACCAGATAGTGAAAGTACCCACCGGCTCAATGGGGTTTTACAATGATGTCCCGGAGAAAGATGTCGTTATAGTCAGAGCCTACGAAGAAAAATAACCTAGATTTCTCAAGAATCCCCTTTTTTACCTTCCTCGAAAAGGGACATGATTTTCGGATCTTGTCCCTCATTTTCATTTTTTTTATCAGACTGTTCTGCTATCCGTCGAACCGGTCGGGTGGAAAGCCGTTTCCCTTTGGCAACAGTTCCCTTGATGAGAAAATCATCAAAACAGAAATCCTCATAATTTTTTTTGGTTCTTTTCGAAGGTTTGAGGTGGACGCGAATACGGCCCCCTTCCCCTACCGACATAAATTGAATATATGATTTTTTATGAGGTGGGAAAAGATGATATTCCTTTTCCAGAATGAACTTAGGGCATTGAAACCGCTTTATGTAGCTTAATTCCTCATTCCCATCCATATAAACGACATTGAAGATCAGTTTTTCGTCGATTGTGCCCGCCCAGTAAAGATCAGAGCCGACAAAAACCTTTTCGGCGACATGAATAACTTTATAGGTGCCGTTTTTAAAAAAGAGCAGGAGCCGATCATACTCAGAGCAGGCAAAGGAAATGTTTCCATCCGTTTTCACCTGATGGCCGAGAAAGCCACTTTCGCGATGATAGCCTACCGTGAGATTGGAAATGGCGACATCACGCGCTTCTACCTCGTCAAACGAGCTAATTTCGGTACGACGTGGATAGAGGGCCCCGTAGGTTTTCAGTAATCTCTCAATATAACGCAGGGTAAAGCCGACCATATCTTGCAGATCTTTTTCCACAGTACGGGTATTGTCTCGAATTTCCTTGATATCTCTTTGTTTCTTATCGATATCGTAACGGGAGATACGTCTGATCCGGATCTCAAGCAAACGCTCGATATCATCCTTTGTCACATCCCGCAACAGCCGTTCACGGAAAGGGACAAGTGATTCCTTAACGGTGTTAACCACCAACCGATAGCTTGTACATTCCTCTATTTTCTTGTACAGCCGCTCCTCGATGAAAATCTGCTCTAACAGATGGGCATGAAGTTTTTCCCGCAGACGATCGAGCTCAATTCTGAGTTCAGTCTCCAGATCTTTCATGAGTTTTGCCGCGTTTTCATGCAGCAGCTCTGAAACGGAAACAATGACCGGTCGATTATCACGCAGGCATGTTAGATTGGGACTTATCGCAACCTCGCAATCAGAAAAGGCATACAATGCTTTGATTGTATCCTCGGCGTAGATCCCCCGGGCCAGCTTTATCTCAATCTCAACCTCTTCAGCCGTAAAGTCATTTATGGAAAGAATCTTGATCTTGCCCGACTTGGCTGCTTTTTCGATACTTTCTATGAGCGACAGCGTCGTCGTTGTATACGGTATTTCCTTAATAAGGATCGTTTTCTCATTTTTTTCAACAATCCGGGCGCGACATCTGATCCTTCCATTTCCGTCATTATAGCCGGAAATATCTATCAGGCCCCCCTGAAGGAAGTCCGGGTAAAGAGAAAATGTCTCCCCGTTTAAAATTTTTTTCTGCGCTTCCAACAATTCGCAGAAATTATGCGGCATAATCTTGGTGGCCATACCCACCGCAATACCCTCTGCTCCCTGCAGCAGAAGCAGCGGCAGCTTTGCCGGCAGCACAATCGGTTCCTGGGTACGTCCGTCGTAAGAATCGACAAATTCGGTCAGATCCTTGTTAAACAGGGTCTCTCGGGCAAGTGGAGTGAGACGGCACTCAATATAACGTGCTGCCGAAGGTCCATCACCGGTATAGATATTACCGAAGTTACCCTGTCGTTCGATGAGATAACCTTTATTGGCCAGATTAACCAAGGCTCCAAAAATGGACTGATCTCCGTGGGGATGAAGTTTCATGGTTTCACCAACCACATTGGCGACCTTATTAAAACGTCCATCATCCATATTGAAAAGGGTTTGCATAATACGCCGCTGAACCGGTTTCAATCCGTCCGTGACATCAGGAATTGCCCTCTCCTTGATGACATAGGAGGTATAGTCCATGAAATTGTCGTCAAAAAGTTTATGAAGCGACCCGTATTCCATCAAATTTTCCATAGTGTTATACCAGGTGATTCATGATGTATTCTTTGCGAGCCGGGGTATTTTTCCCCATATAGAAAGTCAGCAGTTTCGGCACGTCACTCAGCTTGTCGATGCAAACCTGTTGTAAACGCATATTAGGGCCGATAAACTGTTTGAACTCCTTGGGAGATATCTCACCAAGACCTTTGAATCTGGTTATTTCAACCCGCTTGTCGGCCTTTCCCTTCAGCTCCTTTTCAGCGGAATTTTTCTCTTTCTCCGTATAGCAATAAAGGGTTTTTTCTTTATTACGTACCCTGAATATCGGTGTTTCAAGGATATACACATGCCCCCTTTTGACAAGATTCTCAAAATAACTGAGGAAACAAGTAAGCAACAGATTACGGATATGAAGCCCGTCAACATCGGCGTCTGTAGCTAAAATTACTTTATCATAACGAAGCCCCCCCACTGATTCCTCAATGTTGAGCGCCCGCATCATATTATACATTTCATCATTCTTGTACAGGACAGTCAACGATTGCCCCTGTACATTCATCGGTTTACCTTTAAGGGAAAAAACTGCCTGGGTCATAGGATCCCTGGAGCTGACGATGGACCCGGAGGCTGACTGTCCCTCGGTAATGAAGATCATATTTTCCCTTCCTGCAGGGGAAGGATTGTCCCTGGTCGGATGATACTTGCAATCTTTAAGCTGTGGTACACGGATGGCAACCTTCTTGGCTTTGGCTTTAGCCTCTCTGCGAACATGCTGCAGTTCCTTGCGGACCCTTTCGTTCTGCTGGATCTTTTCAATCAATACGTCCGCAAAATCCTTATCTTTATAAAGACAGTCAGAAACATAATCTTTAACCCTATTGACAATCGCAGCCCGGATCTCAGTGTTGCCAAGCTTGTTTTTGGTCTGTGATTCAAATATCGGATCCTTGATTTTGACAGCAACCGTGCCGACCACTCCTTCACGAACATCGTCACCCTGATATTTCTTGCCCGTAAACTCATTGACGCCCTTGAGGATGCCTTCACGAAAGGCGGAAAGATGGGTTCCCCCTTCATTGGTGTAAGTCCCGTTGACAAAGGAAAAATAATTTTCTCCGTATCCATCCGTATGGCAGAAAGAAAATTCGAGCGTCTCGTCTTTGAAATAAAGAGGCTCATACAGGCGATTATCTTCAATTTCGTTTGCCAATAAATCGAGCAATCCATTTGCCGAGTGAAAACATTCAGAATCGAGAAACAGCTTCAATCCGGCATTCAGATAGGCGTAACGCCACAATCGCTTGTGGACGAAATCGAAATTAAAGCTGAACTCCTCGAAATGTTCATGATTTGGCAAAAACTCGACAAGAGTGCCGTTTTTTTCATGGCACTCACCTTCTTCCTGCTCTTGGAGAACGCCTTTGGCAAACACAGCCTTAGCAAAATGTCCATCCCGGAAGGAGGTGACAATAAATTTTTCGGACAAAGCATTAACGGCTTTGGTGCCTACACCGTTCAGACCAACGGAAAATTGGAAAACCTCCGTATTGTATTTCGCTCCGGTATTGATCACTGACACACATTCCACCAGTTTACCCAGGGGAATACCGCGCCCATAATCCCGCACTTTGACGAGCCCCATCTCCCCGTCATTGATGGAAATAACAACCTTTTTACCCGCTCCCATTATAAATTCGTCAACAGCATTATCGATCACCTCTTTTAAAAGGATATAAATGCCGTCGTCAGGGTGCGAACCGTTGCCAAGCCGACCGATGTACATGCCAGGCCGCAGACGGATGTGTTCCAGCGAGCTTAAGGTCTTTATCTTTGATTCATCGTAGGTTACAGTTGCTGACATATTCGGATGTTACACAAAGTAGAATGGTTTGCCGGATTATTTTGAGTTTCATTCTATATCTCTCTTTCCCGTAGCGTGCAACCTCAATTAAAAATCATTCTTCCGTAGGCTGCAGAATTTCTTTGCCGCTCCGCCAAGTTACGTTAATGTTTTTTTTAAAAAAAATGATATTATGAACTCATAAAAAATTTTTCCCAGAATATTACTGCTTAAAAAAAATCTATATAAAAAGCGAACTGCCTTAATTTTGCAGTAAGAAATATTTTAATTTACATATATTTCCCCTCACAATTTCATAATCAAGGATAAGTTTTCATGGCTGAAGAATTAAATGAAAAACTCGGGACAAAAGATATTGTTTGGAAAATTAGTGATATCTACGATTCTCCGGCAGATCCAACAATCAAAGAAGATATAGCCTTCTGTGAAGAAGAAGCAGCATTAATCAGAGAAACCTTTGCAGGTAAACTCGGAGATCTTACACCGGCAGAACTTGCCCGTCTTGTCAGACGTCTTGAACGGATTGAAGCGACAATCGCGAAGGTGGCAACCTACGCATTTCTCAATTTTACCACACAGATAAAGAACCAGGAGGCTGGTGCATTCCTGCAGGAAATCAGGGAAACCTCAAGCCGCATTGCCAAAGAAACAGTTTTTTTTGAGCTTGAGTGGAGCAAAATGGAAGCAACACAGGCTGATCCCCTGCTTGCCGCCGGAGACACCGCACATTTCAGCCATTATCTGCAGAATATCCGCCGCTATGCTGACCATATGCTGTCCCAGGCAGAAGAAACGCTACTCATAGAAAAAGCTCCGGTAGGAAGAAGCAGCTGGACAAACCTCTTTGACAAAGTCCTCGGCCATATTCAGTTCGGCGAAACGAACCGAACCGAAGAAGAAGTTCTTTCCGATCTCTACTGTCCAGACAGAGAAGTTCGACATAAGGCGGCAGAGGAACTGACCGACGGACTGAAAACTCAACTGCATATTCTTACGCACATTTTCAACACTCTACTTGCGGACAAAATGATATCAGACCGGTTGCGCAGTTATCCAACCTGGATTAACTCCATGAACCTGGCCAATGAACTGGAAGATGAAACAGTTGATATACTTATTGACACTGTCACCTCCCGTTACGACATCGTCAAACGTTATTATACGATAAAAAAAGAGTTGCTGGGCCTCGACGATCTAAAGGATTACGATCGTTATGCCCCCTTGCCCCATTTACCATCAACTACTATCTCCTGGGAGGATTGCCGCCGCATGGTACTCGACGGTTTCCGCGCTTTTTCCCCGAAAATGGCAGAAATTGCCTCTTTCTTCTTTGACCGGAGCTGGATACATGCCCCGGTGTTGGAAGGAAAACGCGGCGGGGCTTTTGCCCATCCCTGCGTTCCCGATGTTCATCCCTATGTCATGGTCAACTTTACGGGCAACATTCGTGACGTATCAACCGTTGCCCATGAACTTGGCCATGGAGTTCACCAGTATCTTGCAGCCCGGCAGGGCTACTTCAACAGCAGTACCCCGCTGGTTCTGGCTGAAACCGCCTCTGTTTTTGCTGAATTGCTCATTTTTCACGATCAACTGGATCTGCTGACCGATGTCGCTGACCGAAAGGCCTTTACCTGCCAGAAGCTGGAATCTATTTTTGCTACTGTTTTCCGCCAGATATCCATGAATCGCTTTGAAAACATGATGCATAACGGCAGAAGAGAAAAAGGAGAACTTTCGGACGCAAAACTTTCCGAACTTTGGCTGGCTTCTCAACGGGAAATGTTTGGTGATTCTGTGACCCTCACTGAAAACTACGGTATTTGGTGGTCCTATATTCCTCATTTTCTTCATTCGCCCGGCTACGTTTACTCTTACGCCTTTGGAGAGTTGCTGGTGCTGTCCCTTTACAATCTTTACAAAACGACAGGAGAACAATTCGTCCCGAAATATCTGTACCTGCTGAGCCAGGGAGGCAACCAGTCCCCATATGAACTTCTCAAGCCATTCGATGTTGACCTGAACGACAGGAACTTCTGGCAGGGAGGACTTACCATCCTTGACCAGATGCTGCAAAGTATTGAGTAGTTTTCTCCGATGAATCGGAAATACAAAATTGGCTTATTCGTCTTGCTGGTGGTGTTGTTCACCTATCTGGTGCCCGGAATATTCGGGATCAGCCGGATACAGTCCCAACTCATCAAGCAGGTAAGTGAAACTCTCAATGCTGATGTTGACATTGCTCAGATTCGTTGGCGTTGGGGCCCTCTGCCCCATCTGACAATTCTCAAAACCACGGTCACCCATGAAAATTATACACTTCGGCTTCCCAAAATAAGGGTTTATCCCAGCTGGCAGGATCTTCTTGCCGGCAATGTCAGACTCGGCCGAATTGTCTTTCTTTCACCAAAGATCAGCCTTACTTCCTCTTTTTTTACAAATAGAAAAGAAGGGGAAAATACTCCATTTTCTTTGCCCTTGACGGAAATATCCCTCCGTGACGGGACAGTGGAGCTTTCCCCTTTCAATTATGGATCTTTTCGTATCGCAAATAATTCCCTTTCACATGTAAATCTGGATATTGGGAGAGACGCCGAGCAATTCTCCATTTCCTTTAAAAGCACCTCTTCCTTTGCGGACAATATATCGTTCAAAGGTCATTTTTTTGCCGATGCATCTTCCTATTCCGGCTCATGCAAAATTAAAAAATTCCAGATTGCCAACCTCGGCGAACTAATCAGTTCAGGCATAAAACCGCTCCCTTCCGAGGTTGACTTCAGCTGTGATGTGATTGGCCGAAGCACTGAATCCGTTCAAATCTTATACAACGGTGGCGTTCCCGCTTTTTCTCTCCAGCGTTTGGAAAAATCTGTCCCCTTCCAATTCAGCAAGACGAAACTCCTGCTTGACAAAAGTGGCAATAACTTCACAGCAAAGATTTATGAACTTGACCTTCCTGAACCCGAGGTTTCTTTTGCTGGAACAGTCAGTCGCTATTTCCCGGACAGTTCACCGGTTCCCTTCTATCGACTTGATCTTTCGGCCCGGAATATTGATCTAAACGGCGTCAGATCGAGATTGCTTGATCTGCTTGGCGATGAACATATCACAACAACTGTCTGTAATGTTGTCCGCGGAGGACGAGCAAAGTCAGCCACTTATACCTTCGATGCACCGGTAACTGACTTTGCCAATATCCAATCCATGACCATTAATGTTGATGTCGATAATGCAAATATTCATGTACCAGGTGTTGATCTTGATCTGGATCGCTCTTCCGGGCCCATTATCATCAAGG
>QKJV01000426.1 GCA_003249165.1 Desulfobulbaceae bacterium
GTGTCTTCGGCAGCAGTCTGAAGCGTTTTTAACACAAAAGGCCAGCGTAATCGCAGACCTTCAGCTCGACTCTGCTCACCTGTCAGACTGTTGCCCAAGATGACTCCTGTACGATCCTGGGGGATTTTGTCCAGCATGAACCCAGCATCCTCCACTGCTTTCAATGCCGTTTCCAAGGCAAGCCAGTGGCTGATGTCAGTCGAATCTACCACCGATTTTGGTATGCCCCTTTTTATCCAGTCAAAACTGAAGCCATCGATGACTGCTGCCTTGGTGCCATATGTTTTATCTTCGGCCGCCAGATCGGGATCATAGTAATCACTGAGTGGAAGTCGTACATCGGGCATGCGTCTGAATTGCCGGCGGCGACTGACGATGTTTTCCCACAACTGCTGAATATCAGGTGATCCAGGATAGTAACAGGCAAGGCCGATGACTGCGATTGGACAGCGGGTTATTTCTGTACGCTCCTGAAAAAAGAGGGATTTATAAAATTTTTTGTAGGCAGGGGGGGGGCTTTTTAGGACAAAACCGATTCGTTTTACTAATGGGGAATCAGGGACATCGGCAAACCATAATTTTTTGCAAGGTAGATCAATTGATTCGTCTGCATTGACACGGATACTTATTTCAACATCGGAAATTACTGCCAATGGTGGAGAAAATTCGTTTGCGATCGGCAGAATAATACAAAGTCCGGTTTCAGAGAGATTGCCGATCAGAACGGGATATGTTTTCCCTGCCATCCGTAGCTTCGCTTCCAGGTTAACGTTAATCCTTCTGGATTCCCGTTTGTCTTTTCCGTTATTACCCTTCAATGTCTTTCCATGCGGATCCATGTTTTCACACCTACAAAATTTCTATACGAAATTTATGATAAAAAGCAGTGATGCTTTGCGGGTTAGTCTTTTTTATCCAGGCAATTCTGTTTGCCGGGAAATGCCGTTTCTGCGCGATTCATGGGTGGTTAGGCAATCAGTCTTTCTGAGATGATTGAGTCACGTTATTCAGAAGAATTCACATTTGTTATGTGATGAAACTTCTCTCTCTGAACACGCAACTCTTCTCAGACGTTGCAACCAATGCATCGCCAGAGTGGAATATTCTCAAAATTCGTCAGTAAATTTTTCAGTTAGGAGCAAGGATTGTTAAATAAATCCTTGCGGAATGGGCCCTGCATTTAAACAATAACAGGGGTGGGAATTTTTTCATTGAAGGATGATATTGAAAATCTATACCAAAGCAGAAACTTGAAAAATTCGTCGCCACGGTAAAAAAAATCATCAGCATATAAAAACTTTATAAAACTTTGTTCCATCAGGTGGATTACACGAGATAGCCCAGACTGCTGCTAATCAAACAATAACTAGATAATTTTGTTATTATTTGTATCTTTATCATTTATAACAGTTGTTAAGCAAAAAAATACAAAAACACTTTTGGCGATTATGAATAAAAAAAGCCCTTGGTAAAAATCCACCAAGGGCCGGGAAATAGCATTGATTCATATATAACCCTCAGCGACCCGGCTATCATGGCGAATGCTTTAGACCCGTGGTATTGCGTCATTGCTTTTCAACAATTTTGCCTTTTCGATTGACTTATTAAAACATGACAACAAATGACAAGGCAATTTCTTTTTCACACATTTTATAAGTTTTTTTTACATTTAGCATCTCCCAAAAAAAGTAATGGAAATTTTTTTTATTACGGGAAAAAGAAAGAATATCCCGATAAAACAACTTCCATTTACAACTAATCTTTATCCTTCCACTGGTCAAACTCAAATCCATACACTTCCGTAGAAGTGTTTCTCGAACTGATTCTTTAATGTTTTCCATTCCTGTCATTTCAGAAAAAGAAAGGGGAAAAAACTACACCAGCTCATTTTCCCTTCTGTTTCAACCGCTCCACTCAAAACATCAATTGCTCTTGCCAACCTATTCCATTTGACGTAAAGCTTAATTATGATTGACAAATAGTTTCCTGAGCAGACAAGCTATAAAAAGTAACCACGCTCCAGACAGGTGGAAGAAATGATGATTGACAGAATTTTCCAGGAGTTCTCCAGAAAATCAGGGATGCCGCCCGGTTCCGTCGTTCCAGTCGGTGAAAAACGCGATCAGCCGACAACCATTAGATACTTTCACTATTCGGAGAAAGACTATACGGAGCAGGAGTATCAAAAGGTGACCGAGTTACCCGACGATCCAGGGGTGGAAGCAGTGACGTGGGTTCATGTCAATGGCATTCACCATCCCAGTATACTTGAAGAGCTGGGAACAAAATTCAACTTTCATTTCCTCGTACTGGAAGATATTGCCAACACCGGACATCGGCCCAAATTAGACGACTGGGACGATTATCTCTTTCTCATAACCAAAGTGCTCACATACAATGAAAAGACCTCCCTGGTTATGCCTGGCCATTTCTGCATTATCTGCTCGGAAAACAGGGTTTTCTCGTTTCAGGAATCCGGGCCGGATCTTTTTCCCTTGCTGCGGGAAAGAATACGTAACGGCAAGGGCCGCATAAGAGGGAAAAAGGCTGATTACCTGGTTTATGCTCTGCTGGACACCATTGTTGACGGCTATTTCTCCATGCTGGAAAAGATCGGTGACCGCATTGAAGAACTGGAGGAGTCAATCCTGGACGAAAACACTGACGAGGCATTTCATAAGATACACGTTCTCAAACGGGAGAGCACCGTTATCCGCAAATCTATCTGGCCACTACGCGACATCATCAGTCGTCTGGAAAAAAATGACTGGTTCATAGAAGATAACACCCGATACTATCTGCGCGATGTTTACGACCATGCCATCCAGTCCATCGACATCGTCGAAACCTTTCGCGATATGCTTTCCAGTCTGCATGAAGTCTCTCTCTCCTTTAACAGCAACCGAATGAACGAGATCATGAAGGTGCTGACCATTATCGCCACTATCTTTATACCTCTAACCTTCATTGTCGGTGTCTATGGTATGAACTTCCATTATATGCCTGAGTTGGAATGGAGATGGGGCTATTTTGTCGTGCTTTTCATCATGTTTCTGATCGCATCCCTGATGGGATGTTATTTCAAAGTCAAGAAGTGGTTCTGAAGTAAAAAGGAAAAAAGATGGAGAAAAGTGAGAAAAGAGAACCATCTGATATCGATGAATCGCTCAAACTGCAACAGACAAGGCTTGACCTGAGTTTATCAGAAGCCTTTCAGATAGACAGGGTCGCCGACGCTTATGAACGTCTGCTGCTGGAAGCCATGCGCGGTAATCAGGCTCTTTTTATCCGACGGGATGAGGTGGCGCAGGCCTGGACATGGATTGATTCCATCCAGGATGCCTGGCTAAGTCTCAATGAATTCCCCAAATCCTATCCAGCCAGGATATGGGGGCCGGTTGCTTCTGCAGCGCTGCTGGCTATGAATGGCAGGGCCTGGGAGGAATAGCTTCAACAATGCATGATTACCAGATCCATTTCCAGGAATTTAAGGATAGATCAACACTAGCAGCCTGTCTCGCCGCGGACGTCTCCTCTATGCTAAAGGCTCATATTGTAAAAAAAAAGATCGCGACTCTGGTAGTTTCCGGTGGCTCGACCCCGGTTCTTTTTTTTCATGCCCTGGCCAAAGAGGATATTTCCTGG
>QKJV01000348.1 GCA_003249165.1 Desulfobulbaceae bacterium
AATCCTTGCCTGTCAGCCAAAGAAAGTTCTGCCACTTGAGACTGGAGGGAGAGGATTTTAGGGTAATGTGATCTTAATGATATTTTTTCGGAAGGAAACATTTGGGAACCGTTTTTTCCTGCGAAAATGAATTCGCCGGTAAAGATTTTTATGGGTGATGAGAAAAAATTTACTGTAGAGGAGAATGGTTAAAATAGTTTTTTTTAATTATTTACTGCCAGTTAGAGGTTTTTTGTTTTTTCTTCTGCCTGATAAAAAGTATGATAGAAAAAACGGTAATAAAACAGGCTATGAAGGTTAACCAATTTAAAAAAAGGAGTTTATCATGTCAGTTATTACCATATCCAGAGGATCGTACAGCCGGGGAAAAGAAGTCGCAGAGAAAGTTGCCAAACAGCTTGGCTATGAATGTATTTCCCGTGACATTCTGCTGGAAGCATCGGAAGAATTCAATATCCCGGAAATCAGACTTATCCGAGCTCTGCATGACTCCCCTTCCGTGCTGGAACGTTTTACGCACGGTAAAGAACGGTATATCAGTTTTATCCGTAAAGCGCTGCTACAGCATGTGCAGAAAGATAATATAGTCTATCATGGTCTTGCCGGGCATTTCTTTTTGTTGAACATCCCTCATGTTCTCAAAATCAGAATTATAGCGGATATGGAGGAGCGGGTTAAAGAAGAGGTCAAGCGGGAAAATATTTCGGAAGAAAAGGCACGGTATATTCTGAAGAAAGATGATGACGAGCGTCGTAAATGGGGGCTTCGGGTATACGGGGTTGATACATGGGACAGCAGGGTCTATGATATGGTCCTCCATATCAAGACCATGACAGTTGATGATGCGGTTGATCTTATTTGCCAGGCGATCCGTAAACCTGTTTTCCAGACAACACCTGAATCGCAGAAAATTCTAAATAATAAACTGCTTGCCGCAAAAGTCCATGCGGCAATTGTAAAAGTGTTACCAGTGGCCAAGGTGACGGCGGATGGGGGAGTCGTCCGTATCACAGCGGATGATGGTATTATTATGATAGGAAGTACCGAAGCCCCGTTAAACGTCAATCATGAAATGTTATATGAAGTCAAGACTATTGCTGAAAGAACAGAGGGGGTTGAAGAGGTGATTATATGTACTCCCCGAAAACTGGAAGAACATCACATGATAAACCCCTTTCATAATATCTGATTAAAATATGAAGATACCAGGGCGGCCAAAATGGCCACCCTGGCAAATTTTGATTTGCCCCTACTCAACTTACCCTGCTAGATAGGTTATCTCCGCCAAGGGAATTTCCCATTGATCGCATCTGCAATGATTGCCGAATTCTTCGCCGCAGTCCTCCCGCCTGCGTTCCACCATGTCCAGCATTTTTTTGGCGACAAGCCATCGACGCATTATTTATGAAAAATGTGCAAGACCCTCTCATCAACTTTTCGTAACATGAATCAGAATAAAGATATGGAAAAAGCTGATTATTTAGTCTGAAAAATGAGGCCTGATGCCTCCTCGTCTATGAGAATTCCCAGCTTTTGCGACAAGTGTCTGGAGAAAAGAATCAATGTTTTTTAGAAATATCTTCACTTTTTCCGAAAAGAGACATCCTGATTTTGGGGCAATTTTTGCGATTTCCGGGAGAGCAAATTGCCACTTATAGTCTAATCTGGTTATTTATATTTCCAGTTTTATTGTATTAGACAAAATAATTCGCCTCGTTCCAGTTTGGAAATCTGTTTACTTTATTGATGCCATGGATTTGGTAAGATATGCATTGCATTGTTTATTGTATTTTAGGATATATTGAGGTGCAAACGGAGTGACCATAATTTCTTTAATTATCACGCAAAAATATAGTGAGGAATACTCGTATTGACCCTGGAAATTGCTCTCGTATTAATCATCTTGGGCACATCTGTTTTGTTCCTGGTTACCGAATGGATTCCTATGGAGGTCACAGCTCTGCTGTCTTTGGGTGTTGTGGCCCTGACCGGGCTGATTTCTCCTGTTGAAGCTCTTTCGGGCTTCAGCAATCCTGCCGTGGTCACTGTCTGGGCTGTCTTTATTGTAAGCGGCGGCCTGACGCATACAGGGGTTGCAAAGGTTATAGGCAGTTTTGTTTTAAGGATGGCAGGAACCCGCGAAGTTACCATAATCATTGTTATCATGCTGACAGCTGGATTACTGTCGGCCATCATGAATAATGTTGCCGTGGCGGCCCTGATGCTTCCCGTGGTTATGGATATCTCCCGCGATACAGGACACTCACCTTCCCGGTTATTAATGCCTTTAGCATACGGCGCTCTACTCGGAGGGTTAACAACACAGATTGGGACACCACCTAACATTCTTGTCACTGATGCACTACGTGAAGCTGGACTCCCGTCATTTACCTTTTTCGATTTTACCCCTGTAGGTTTGATAATCATGTTTTCAGGTATTGCCTTTATGGCCCTCATTGGGCGCCATTTGCTACCTGAACATGGTTTTGGGGACATGACAAAATTCGGCAGCAAAGAAAATTGGCTCGCACAGTATAAACTCAATGAACGAATTTTCCATATTCATGTGCCCGACAATTCTGTTCTGCTGGGTAAAACCCTCGCACAAATCCGTATGGCTTCAATTCTAGGCTGGAATGTGGTTGCTATTATCCGGGGCAACAGAACAATGATTGCTCCAAGTCCTTTAAGTACTCTTCAGGCTGACGATATCTTGATGATTGAAGGACGGATTGATGCAGTCAAGGAACTGTATCATTGGCGGAATCTAGCTGTGACAGAAGAGCGTGTCGATCTGGAGGCATCATATTCTGGAGAGGTGAAAATTGGAGAGGTTGAATTGCCGAACTCTTCACCCTTTATAGGCAGCACACTGAATTCTTTGAGATTTAGGGGCCGTTTCGGTTTAAACGTACTTGCTCTTTTGCGAAAGAATCGTGTTCAGCGCGTCAGAATACAGGATATTCCGTTGCAGGAAGGTGACATCCTTCTGGTTGCCGGACCGGATAATCGTTTAAAAGAATTAGCGGCGACGGCTGGTTTTGACAGATTTCGTTATGCCAGTCGTGCCGACCTTATCAATACCTACCATTTGGATGAACGCCTGAAATTCATGGTAATCCCTGCGAATTCCCCTCTGGGAGGGCAAAGCTTAAAAGAAAGCCGTTTTGGGGATGTCATTGGTGCCCGTGTTCTTGGTATTTTTCGTGAAAAATCCACTATCGCCATGCCTGAATCGAAGGAAATTCTGCAAGCTGGAGACCGTTTATTGGTGCAAGGACGTTCAGACGATATGGAAATACTTCAGGGCTTGGAAGAACTTCAAATTGATCATCATTCTCAACCGGATCTGCAGAAATTAGTTTCGGAAAACGGAGGTCTCGTGGAAGCTGTTCTTTCACCCAGGACAAGCCTGGAAGGCAAGACCCTGCGGCAGGTTCATTTTCGGGAGAAATTTGGTCTGAGCGTTCTGGCTCTATGGCATCGGGGCAAAGCGTATCGCTCTCATCTCAGAAACAAAGAACTGCAGTTTGGTGACGCTCTTTTGTTGTTGGGGAGTCGTGATAAGTTGGAATTGCTTGAACGGGAGCCCGATTTTATCGTCCTGACCGAAACAGTCCAGGAAGAAGT
>QKJV01000470.1 GCA_003249165.1 Desulfobulbaceae bacterium
GGCAAAGAACCTGATTCCAGAACCTCCGACAATCCCAGAAAACAATGTTGCTCCCCCCCCAGTCTGCAAAGAGAAACAGATATCCAGAGAATGCTATAATCTCCGGCCAGCTTTCAAGAAACCCAACGGCAAGTCCTGCGGCCGCTGTGAACCCCAGAGTCTGACATATGCTCGTTGCAGAAGCGGTATCATGAGTTGCAGAACTGGAAGGGAGAACAATCCGATTACTTGGTTAGCCTGTGAAACAAGGAACCACAACTTTAGTAATGAGCCTCTCCCCGGCTCCGTGCTCATTCTGGGAATAGATCGAAGACATGGCATGCCGACCGGCCATGTCGTATATGTGGAAGAAGTTGAACCTCGCGGGCCATCATCCTGCCTCCTCGTGCTAAGCCATACAAACTACGACCGAAAATGCAGTCTGGAAACCCGTATCGAAGCCATTTACCATCAGGATAGTAAGACCCTGGACATCATCACCGGTGCCTGGAAAAGTTGGGGCCGCCAGCTGAAGGTGGATGGGTTTATCCCCGGATAAGCATACACGTTGAGGGCTTAATCAAGGAGAATATAATGGAAAAATGAGAGCGAAACTGCAAGCAACATTCCCACTCCAAAAGTAACGAGGTATTTTACGCCATAAGTAGAAAACTCTTCGCAGACCTGATAGATAAGGCCGAAGAACTATTCCCCAGCTATAATGATACGAAAACCAAAATGTGTGGTCACAGGACGAGATCTAAAAAAAGGGCTGTTGATTCTGTGTTTTGAATCCTCAGATAATAACATTACGGGAGATCTGTAGACAGACCAAAACCCAAACAAAATGTCAACGTGCCAATGCCTAACGGCTCCTCCACCAGGTCAACTCTTCGTTGATCCTTTATTTTACAGGCTTTCTTCAGTTTAATGAATCAATAACAGGAAACTCGTGCAGGGGCCTTCCAATGACACGACTACAAGTGGTAGTCGAAATAGCGAATCAAGCAAATTATCTGCTTCTGTTTTAGTTGATTCTTGTGGAATAGGAGACTTGTTGATAGTTTTATAACTTTTAAAAGTGGTATTTTAATAAAACCAAATGAGTTTTGGAAGATACGTTGCTAAACTATCTACAGGGTACAACTTTATTTTTAGGGACTGAGCGTCTAATGCAATAACTGCATGATTTTCTTGGACTTCAGTTCATGATTTCTTTTATCTTAACATTCCTTTCCCCAGGACAGTACAGGTAAAAATTTAATGAAAATTCTTGTTACAGGCGGTGCTGGTTTTATCGGATCAAACGTGGTTGATGCCTATGTTAATGCTGGTCATGATGTCGTTATTATAGACAATTTATTCAGTGGCAAATGGGAAAACATTAACCCCAACGCTACATTTTATCTCATGGACATCCGCTCACCGGAAGTTATAAAAGTTTTTGAAAAAGAAAAATTCGATCTTGTCAATCACCATGCAGCACAGATATCAGTGCCCGCCTCAGTGGGCAACCCTCTCTTTGATGCCGATATTAACATTAAGGGTTTTCTCAATATCCTTGAAGCAGCTAAACTGACCACGGTAAAAAAGGTCATTTTTATTTCATCGGGAGGAGCCATTTATGGTGAAGCAGAAGAGTTCCCAACCTCTGAAAAATCTCCTATTGCACCGCTTTCACCTTATGCCATTACGAAATACGTTGCAGAGCAGTATCTCGCCTTTTATCGACATCAATATAAGCTGAATTACACTATTCTTCGCTATGCGAACGTTTACGGGCCTCGACAGATTCCCCATGGGGAAGCGGGTGTGGTGGCTCTCTTTATGGACCGTTTACTCGCTGGTCAGCAGTGCACTGTTTATCATTACCCGGAAGAGCCTAAAGGCATGATGAGAGACTATTGTTTTGTCGAAGATATCATACAAGCGAATCTGCTTGCACTAGAAAAAGGAAATGGTGCAGCTTATAACATTGGTACCGGCATCGAAACCCATACTACAGATCTTTTTATGGAAATCTGCAAAGCACTAGACAAACACATTCCTGTTTCAAAAAGTGAGATGGCGAAATATAATATGGGAGATGCTCGCCCGGGGGATCTGAAGAAAAGCTGTCTTAATTGCAAAAAAGCGCAAACAGAACTTGGTTTTACTCCACAACACACTCTCGCCGAAGGATTAGAAAAAACCGCTGCATGGCGAATTACAACAGAATAAATTTAATGAAATTTCATTTTTCACAGCCGTGTCTGAAAGTAACATATAGAGTGATGTAAATGACAGCAACAATTGCCGTTGTCGGACTTGGTTATGTCGGCCTGCCTCTGTCAGTAGCATTTGGCAAAATATTTCGAACAATAGGCTTTGATATAAAACAGCAGGCGATCTCACTATATCAACAGGGCATTGACCCCAATGGTGAGGTTTCAGCCGATGATTTCAGGCAAGCCTCGCTAATCTCTTTCACTGCTGATCCAAACATACTTGGAACAGCTGATTTTGTGGTTGTTGCTGTTCCAACCCCTATTGATAATGCCCGCCAACCCAATCTAGCTCCTTTAAAGACCGCGACTACAACTGTAGGCCGGCATATGAAAAAAGGAGCCGTTATCATTTTTGAATCAACCGTTTATCCTGGTGCCACCGAAGAAATTTGTATTCCTCTGCTGGAAAGAGAGTCCGGTCTGCGATGGAAACAGGACTTTTTTGTAGGTTATTCTCCTGAACGCATTAATCCGGGAGACAAAGCGCATACCCTGGCTAAAATAGTCAAAGTTGTATCAGGAGACACCGATACAACCCTTAATAAAGTAGCGAATCTATACGGGGTAATTATCGAAGCCGGAATATATCGCGCGGGCAGTATCAAGGAGGCTGAAGCAGCCAAGGTTATAGAAAATACCCAACGGGATTTAAACATCGCCCTTATGAATGAACTTGCCGTTATTTTTGATTATATGGGAATCGACACGTTGAACGTTCTCAAAGCCGCAGAAACAAAATGGAATTTTCTGCCGTTTCGTCCCGGGCTTGTAGGCGGTCATTGTATTGGGGTCGATCCTTATTATCTGACATACAAAGCGGAAACACTTGGCTATCATCCTCAGGTCATTCTTGCTGGAAGACGTATCAATGACGGCATGGGGAAATTCATCGCTGAAAAAACAGTAAAAACTATGCTGGCAGGAGGAATTAATCTACAGCAGGCAAAAGTAGGAATTCTCGGATTGACATTTAAGGAAAATTGTCCAGATCTGCGGAATTCCAAGGTATTCGATATAATTCAGGAGTTTAAAAGTTTTGGAATAAGCCCTCTCGTCCATGATCCGTTGGCAAACCCATCAGACGTGGAATCTTTTTTTGGCATGACACCCAGTAATATCGAAAATTTTCATAATCTGTCCGCTTTAATTCTTGCTGTTCCACACAGGACGTATTTGGCTAGCTCAACGAAAGATTTTATTAGAAGACTTGCGCCGCGTGGCTGCCTTATTGATGTAAAGTCAGCTTTGAACAGTGAAGAAGCCCAGAAGCATGGCATTCTCTACTGGAGGCTGTAATATCCTTGCACTTTTTACCCCACTAATTTTTGAAAAAAATTTTCTGCTATG
>QKJV01000388.1 GCA_003249165.1 Desulfobulbaceae bacterium
GGCGACCAAGGTCCGCGTTGGCTTTAGTCAGCGCGAGAAACGCTTGATAATCGACAGTACTGGTGACGGAATGCCCCAAGCATACCCGTTTGACGTATTTGGAAAGCGACAGGCCTGCCTGAGTTGCTGACCGGCTCATGGCACGGTACTCTTCGTCAGTGAGATAGGTGGTGATCCGTTTTTTCGTGCTGGGCATGATGTTAAGGGGCAGTTGCGTTGAGCTGAAAGCGAATAAGCCTTCCCTGGATGGGGCAGGGTTGTGAGGTACGCGGTAGCGCTACCTCACCTATCCTGCCTTTCACTCCAGATAAAAAATCAGAGAGGAAGACACAATTCCGTAGAGAACCAAGAAAATTCGTGCAATTTGCATGATTTTCCATCATGTTCTATTATCATTTTCGATTTTATATTAATTTTGACCATATTTTATTATTTTCTATTATGGAACGATTGAAAAAAGGGGTAGCCCGGATCGAGTTTTTCGCTGTTCGCCAGGAAGTAGAAAAATTATTAGCTGCCGGATACAGCATCAAGCTTGCCTATGAAGATTTGAAGGAAAAGGGCAAAATCACAATGAGCTATCAGGCCTTTTATAGAAATTTGAAGCCAGCTCAAAAAACAGGGGCGAAAGAAAGATCGGTAGCTCCCAGTAACAGGAAAACAAGTGTCGAGAATGGGACGGCGGTGCATCATGAAAAAAATCCCAACACGGACGATATCATCTGACTCTGAGTGCATTCGGTTTTGTCACTCTTGCTTATAGGTGTTTCCTAGGCAGGGCCATTAGTTGTAATCAAGTAGGTGAAAAAAATGTGTACCACAATGTTCATCTCCATCAACTCGACAGGTGACTTGAATCGGTTGGGGCTGTTGCGTTTTTGAAAATGGAGGATGATTTTCAGGAAAATTTATCGAAATTCCAGGGGGCTGCCGAATTAAATTCCTTTGCAAAAAATTGTGAAAGTTTGCTAGGATGCCCGGGTTTTAAATTTCATCCTTCTGAAATTTATCAATAAATAAAGTGAGTTACTCCTCATCTAGCCAGAGTTCCGATATCTGCCTGTTTGTAAAGAATGCAATGGCTTGCATGACTCTGGCTGTAGATCTTTTTCCGTTAATTACCTGATTGACAAACTGAGCAGATACACCAAGAAAAGCGGCAATATCCTTCTGCTTTGTGTTGTATTGTTTTAGTAATTGCTTTATTTTGCTTGTGTTAGCTTTGATCATATTTGATTTTTAATCGAATTGTAAAGCCCTATCAAGCATAAGTTTGGAGAAAATAATGGAGCGGGTCGGTTTTGAGCAAATATTCAAAAAGATTAAATATATAGCTGGAGGATCAAGTCAGAGAGCGGTTGCTGCAAAACTTGGGATTTCACCTCAGGCGATTTCCGACGCCAAAAGGAAAAATAGGATCCCTGAATCGTGGTATGCGATCATCTACAAGAAGTTTGGGGTGACCAGAGAAGCGCTTCATAACCAGACTGATGGCCAATCTGCTAAGGTTGTACAGCTTTTTAAAAACGGTCCCCCTGCATCCAAGCAGGATAGCACTACTGTCTCGCATGCCCAAGTATCAGATGCGCGTGGATACGACCAGCTCATGAACGAGTTTCTTGATCTTGTTAAACAGTGGCAGGCTGAAGTGAATGGTCGGAATCCTCGGACTGCAATTGATTTTATCCAAGAGTTTCCAGCGCGATTTGTTGAAATGCAAATGTGGCAGCGACAGAAAGAGAAGGGGAGGTTGTTTAAATTTGACAGGAAAAAATCAGGTGAGCGCTCGTAAGGGGGGATAGCGAACTGAAATTTTAACTGAAAAGACGTGGGCATACGTGTGTTGCCTGCGCACATCCAAAATTATTCGTTTCCAGTGTTGGATTGAACGTTGTCCAGGTAAAGAATATAGCCTGTGCTTCTTCCGCCACCGGCAGTTTTCTTAGAGTACTCCTTTTTCGACAAGATCGGCCAGGTCTCGGCTGGCGGTGACCTTGCTGCATTTGCTCATGCCTACATATTTTCTGGTTGTCATGTTTCCGATGAATTGTTCTCCGACGTCAAGGAGACGGTTGATCACCTTCCTCTGTCTTTCGTTCAATACTGTTTCTTGGCGCCTTTGCTGTCACCGCTCTGATTGAAAACCCACCGCCTGTTCATGCCTCAAACCCTGCCACTTGTTCTGAAATAGAAACCGTCCCGCCGGCAAGGGATAGCGGCAAGAAAATACCGGCTACAAATTTTGAGACACCATGTACAATGGAACAACTATGTTCATTCAAGGGGTATTTGGCTTCGGCTAGCTCCCGGTATGGTCTTTGTCAATCATCCGACCATGGTCAAAGCCGATATCCCCTTTGGAGGAATACGCAATTTAGGATATGGCCGTGAGCTGCTCGACCTCGGTTTGAAGGAATTCGTTAACCACAAGGTGGTCGGTGTTGCCGATATCGACGGCGATTTCTAGCCCTAAAATCGAGAACAGGACAATCGGGGCGGCTCCATGAAAGGGCCGCCCATTTTTTCGATATGTGTATCTGGTGACCTGCATTGGTCACCACTTTGAACAGGATCCGGACATTGAAGAGTGGTCAAATAAAAGTAGACTCTTTAATCTTCTCCTTGTGAAAACAACGCTATGACATTGTTGGCTTTATTTGATAAATTTATATCTAAACTTGAGGCGCAAATAATACACAGATGGGGCGATTACATTTTAAAATAGAGGGGACGTGCAAAGGTAGTGCAGCCAGGGCCTGTACGTATGAAACCCTCCACAACACAGTCAAAACTCCGATTTTCATGCCGGTTGCAACACGGGCAGCTCTGCGCAGTCAGAGGACTGAAGACGCCGAAGCCTTAGGTTTTTCTGTGCTCCTTGCAAATACATATCACCTTCTCATCCGTCCGGGAATAGAGGTATTTAACCATTTTAAGGGCATACACAACTTCATGCAGTGGCCGGGATCAGTGCTCACCGACTCAGGTGGGTTTCAGGTCTTCTCGCTTAGCCGGGATGTTACCATACGGGACGAAGGGGCAACATTCAAAAGCTATCTTGATAACAACTTCATACACCTTACCCCTGAAAAGAGCATAGAAGTACAGAAGGCGATTGGCTCGGATATCATGATGGTTCTCGATCAGTGTGTCAACGCCACCTCTTCGTACGAAGAGACCCTTGCCGCGGCAGAGCTCACCTCCCGCTGGGCAGAGCGCTCACTTGCCGCACGGCAGGAATCGCCGCAGTTCCTCTTCGGCATCGTACAGGGCGGTAGGTATGAAAAGTTGCGCAAAATGAGCGCTGGGCAGATCACATCCCTCCCCTTTGACGGCTTTGCAATCGGCGGCCTTGCGGTCGGCGAAGAAGACCATGAGCGGAAAGATTTGACCGAATTTACCGCATCCCTCCTGCCCTCTGACCGGCCCCGCTATCTCATGGGTGTGGGGACCCCCATCGACCTACTAGAAGCAGTTCACCGGGGAGTTGATATGTTTGACTGCATTCTGCCGACAGCCATGGGGAGACAGGGTGTTGCCTGGACATCCCACGGCAGGATTGACCTGCGGCGGAGTGTTCACAAGTTCTCTG
>QKJV01000414.1 GCA_003249165.1 Desulfobulbaceae bacterium
GCTTGTCGTCAGAGTGTCGTTGTAAATTTTGCCAACCTCTTTCAAGTCACTATGCATAACGACTTTGCCTTGAGGATCAAACAGGATGACATAGCGGACATAATCCTGTTCCATGGAATGATTAACAAAGCGCCGCAGCGTCGGCAGATCAATGCTGAGCAAGGGGCTGGCAGTAAATTTGGCCACATCAGCAGCAAGAGCCAATCCCCTTTTACGTAGTTCGCTTTCCAAGCTTTCTTTTTCACGCATGATGGTGATGATACCTGTCACGACCACCATAATCACGACTACCCCTTCGATCAGCAGGGTCAATTTTGTCCGCAAGCTGCATTTAAACCACTTCGGGCAGACATCCATTAACAGGCTTCGCTCCTTCTTCACTTCAGCGGGTAATTCTATTTTTGTAGATTGTTTTCTGCACCGATGAGCTCCCGCATTTCATCATAATCCTCATCCACTGCCCGCTGAAATCCACCAACCTCGGCTGCAGTAAGAATTTTCGCTTGCTCGAGATTATTATTGTTCAGCCGCAGCAATGCTTTATCAAATGCAATGATTAGCTCAGGGTTCAACCCTTTACGCGCGGCAAAAACCCTGGTCGGCACATCCCGGGTTATGGCGAGAACATAGAGTTCCTGAGCATTAACACCCAATTCCCGCTGTTTTTTGTCATGTTCAGCAAGATAATGATCACACACTACTCCCGCATCATAGGCCTTTAGAAAAACATTAAAGAGAATATCCTCGCAGCAGCCGCCGTTAGCATATCCTGACAGATCCTTTTCAATATCAATACCGTTTTCTTCAAACAGCATCTTGGCCACTACCCATTTTGATGCAGAAAGCTTAGGCCCGAACATCACAGATTTGCCCTTGAGGTCTTGCATTGTCCTAATCTTGCTGTCTTTTCTCGCAACCACCGCACCCGACTGAGTGGTACCTCCTTTGAGGGAAAGGGCTTTCAGCAGATTCTTCTGATCATACAGTGAAGCAAATCTCACATAGACGTTGGGATCTTGAAATGCAAAATCAATATCTCCATTCTTCAGCTGATTTTCAAACTCAACGGCATCAGGGGGAAAAACAAGCTTGATCTCTGTTCCGGTTTCCATTTGCAAATAAGTAAGTAAAGGATGAAATTTCTTAAAGCTCAACATAACGTCGCTGCAAGGCGACACCGCTATAGTAATCTTTGCCCCTGCCGAGGCACCAGAGCAACAGAGCACGAACAACAAACTGAAAAAAAATACTGCTATGTAAACAAATTTACGGATGTGCATTGAATAAACCTCATAGTTTTTGTGGCCAATTCCTAAACATTTATTCCGCTGCGGGACTTGAGCAGAAAGGATTAAACACCGGGAAAAGCGAAGGGCCCAAGGGAACATAGAATACATGACTATTTTTGTTGGCAATTACTATTCCTGCCTACTGTAACATAATAAAATCGATATATGCCCCCTTTTTCATCCTCTTACCCGGAAGAGGGAGTTCATGCTGCGGATACCACCAAAACGAAATAAACCGTTCAATCCTGTTATGTTGCATACAAAATTGGCTTCTCCATCCTATCCTCTCTATAAAGCATCACAATTTAATATCTTTCCATAACTATTTGATAATATTAAAAATGTACAAATATCTCCCCATCTGGCATCGGGTTTGCCATAGTAACAATCAAACTGAACAAAATATTTTTACTCAAACATCCTGATTTCATAAAAAAGCGGGCTGTGCAGCATGTGTTTGTTGCCCCTTTGTTTAACTGGCTTGTTGTGCTAAGGATTCGTCTTGTCATTCGTTATGTATTTTCTTATATATCGCGCAAAAGGAGAGCAGAGATGAAGCGAGCATGTATGAAACCACCAAGCTGTTGCGTTGTTGTCGAGCTGGAACAAGGGGCCTTTCTGGGTTACCGGAGAGCCGTACTGCTTGATGAAATCCGGAGCCGCGGCTCTCTCACCGAAGCGGCGAAAGCAGCCGAGATGCAGTACGACCACGCTCTCCATCTGCTGCAAGAGATGAATGGTTCCTTTCATGCTCCTCTGGTACGTCTGCATGCCGACGTGCAGAATAAAGACAGCGCCCTGCTCACTCGGACAGGGGAAGAAATGGTCAGCTCCTACTGGCGGAAATTTGCCTCGGTCTGGACATCGATCATTGAAGAACAGAGCAGAGATTATTAACAAAAATAAATTTTCACATTGCATAAGGTGGGGCCTTCCCTTTTCGGCTAAGGCAAAAATTTGGCGAACCGGCAAAACATTCCTTTGGTTTTCATTATGGCGGATGGTAATATTCAGGACATTAGCGTTCTTTCCAGCTCCTTTCATAAGGTTCTTGGCGGCAAAGTAATCTCTACATTGCGTCGAACCGCTCACTCTCCCTTGCCAATGCTAAGGGCAAAACTGGTCCCCCTCTCATCTCCGGTTTACACTAGATATCGGATAATAAAGTTACTGATGAATTTAAAATTATGCAGGCAGGATGATTATCTAATTTTTCAGTTATTATTTGGCAGAATATACGTAACCTTATCTTGGTCTAACGATATATAGTTTTTGGTTTTTAAAGAGTCGATAAAGGATAACATCTCTTTCTCATTAAGTTTTTCATTAAATAATGAGTTGATAGTATTTGATAAAGTTGAAATTTTTCTTGGTCTTGATCCTCCTCTTCCGGCTAAATTTTTAATAACCGCTTCAATCTTTTCTTCTAAAGTATTTGCATTCGAAATCCTCAACAAAGGAATCTCAGCTAAATCTGTATGCCTATATATACGAATTTTATTTTGCCTGAGATGCTTAATTAACGGGTCAAAACCTGTGTCTTTAGAAATGACATGATAATAGCTCTCACGATCTTCGGTAACAAGGTTGCCTAAATAATAAGCGAGGTGAAAATCTAAAGCATTATTCCCGTTACCTGATATTTTAATGTATCTTGCATTTTCCCCAAGACATTGCATGTTTGACACGAGATCGAATGGTATTTTGGTCTGATTTTCCCCAACAAACACAAAAATTTTAACAGCGTGACTTAATAACATGTTTAAATTTTTGGGCTGAACATTCTCAAGATCGATAAGGATATAATTTATGGACACGCTTTAACCTAATAATGTTTAAAGATTAAATTCAACAACTGGACAAGACATCACACGGAAACCCTCTAAAATTCTTCCAAGCAACCACAGGGTAATGGGCGAACAGTTTTCCATTTTACAGATTATATAATTTAACGAACGGGATAAACTGTGCGGTTAGCACTTTTTAAATTTTAACATGCTCAGCAGTTTTATTTTACATCATATTTTCGAGAGGCATCTCTCATCGATTACCTCCTTTTTTACATTTGACCCCCCCAAAAACAGCATGCTAGTATGGCCACATGAAAGGTCATCGTAAACAGCAGACTGAAAAATCGGAAGAAAAAGGCTACCGTTTCAAGGGGCGTATCTGGATCGAGCTGGAAGGTTCCACCTTTATCGGTTACGGCAGAGTCACTCTGTTGGAAAGAATACGGGACTATGGTTCCATCAGCAAGGCAGCGCGATCGATGGACATGTCTTACCGGC
>QKJV01000337.1 GCA_003249165.1 Desulfobulbaceae bacterium
GCTCAATTGGCGGTAAGTTATCTTCGGCTCTTTCGATTTCCAGGACAGAAGAACTTCCCTCGAAGTTTTGAAGCGCTTTCAATGTCTGAAAGGTTTCATTCAAGGCTCCATTGATCTCTTCTGTCGTCATCTGTTTGCTGTTTACCTAGGACTGAATGATTTCAGCCGTCATTTCTACCAGTGTTTTGCTCACAAATATTCTCCTAATTTATCAAAGTGAGCAATCTTATCATCGATGATTATTTTTACGACTTTCCTCATTGCAGTGACAACTGATCATTGACCATTAACGTTTTTTAATTATTAAATCAATATATCATGTTACTATTCTACATAACAAACACTTGATTTTAGGACCATTTCGCCTAACGGATTTTTAACTTCAATAGACACTTCATGCCCTTCATCTTTCATTACTGAAGGATTGCAGTTGTGAGACAAGGTGATTTGATTGTAATTTATAATTCCTGTGTATGTCAAAATAAACTCTGAATTCGATTCATGCTTTTGAAGCGAATACTTTGCTATGAATGCAGCTAAAGTCTCATGGGAGTTAATTCCATTGAATTCTTTTTCTAGCTTTATCATGTGATTACCTTCCTGTTTTCATGAACGGAATCAATATTGGCCTGTTCCAAAAGTTTCTTTTTTCCGCAGGGATAATCAATTTTTAGTTCATTTTCTTTTAAAGTTAATCACAACAAGTTAATTTTCAAGTTTTTTGGTATAAAAAACATTTAATTAGGACAGAAGTGCCCCAGATTTTCTGGACAGAATCAGGGTGAAATTGAGGTGGGAACTGACAGTCTCAATCTACTCTACACTGGTAAGGCTTGAGATTTGTCCTGATTATACGTGGATCACAGAGTAAAAGGAGCTTGTGCTGATACAATTCGCGGACATGCCACGCTTGCCACCAGGCAAGCTGTTTTTGATAAATAATCAGAAGAATTACTAATTTTTATGTTTGAAATTTTGCTTTTTGGGAATCTGGTCTTTGGTGTGCTAAGGCAATGCTCTAAAATAAAAAATCATTGTTTAATCGCCAAAAATCCAATTATGACGTAACGAATATTTACCGAGGAGGAGACGGATGTTTTGCAATCAATGTGAACAGACGGCGAAGGGTATCGGTTGTACTGTTGTTGGCGTTTGCGGCAAAAAGGAGGAGGTGGCAGACCTTCAGGATCTTCTGATCTATTCTCTGCAAGGGTTGTCTTTGTACGCTTTGAAGGGACGTAAGCTCTCCATAATCGACGAAGCCACGGATCTTTTCATATTGGAGGCAATATTCTCCACCTTAACCAATGTTGATTTTGATCCTGACCGGTTTGTTGAGCTGATCAAGCGATCCGTTGAGCTTCGCGAAGCAATGAAAGCCAAGGTTGCAGCCGCTGGAGGAAATGTCGATTTTAAGGAAGTGCCAGCTTCCTTTATCCCAACGGGATCAGTCGCAGATTTAGCGGCTCAAGGCAAGGCTCTGGACTTTCTCAATAGCCTGGATGGGGACAGCAACATTCGGTCGTTAAAACAGACGGTTCTTTTTGGCTTGAAAGGTATTGGGGCCTATGCTGACCATGCTGCAATTCTTGGCCAGAAAGATCCATCGATCCCAGCCTTTTGCTATGAAGCCCTGGTCATGTTGCTCTCTGCTGATCTGTCCATGGATGACGGATTGGCCATGGTGATGAAGGCAGGCGAGACCAATTTGCGGGCCATGGAACTGCTGGACGCAGGCAACACGGGAACCTATGGTCATCCTGTCCCCACCCCTGTCCCTCTCGGACACCGTACAAACAAATGCATTCTCATTACCGGCCACGATCTGCACGACCTCGAACTCCTGTTGCAACAAACCGAGGGCAAAGGAATCGACATTTACACCCATGGTGAAATGCTGCCCTGCCATGGCTATCCTCAATTGAAGAAATACCCACATTTCTATGCCCACTACGGAACCGCCTGGCAGAATCAACAAAAAGAGTTCCCGAACTTTCCCGGCCCTATTCTCTTTACAACAAACTGTATCCAGAAACCGCGTGACGACTACAAAGACAGGGTCTTCACAAACGGTCTCGTGGGATGGCCAGGAGTGAAGCACATAACCAACAAAGACTATACTCAGGTTGTCGAGATGGCATTGAGTATGTCAGGGTTTACTGATGATATCGATAACGGTCAGGTCCTAGTCGGTTTTGGCCGCAATAGTGTGCTCGGTGTCGCCGATAAAGTCATAGAGGCGGTGAAGTCTAAAGCTATTCGGCACTTTTTCCTGGTCGGAGGATGTGACGGTGCCAAACCAGGCCGGGACTATTTCACTAAATTTGTCGAACAGGTGCCCAACGATTGTGTCGTTTTGACCTTGGCCTGTGGGAAATTTCGGTTTTTTGATAAAGATCTGGGCAATATTGGAGGAATCCCCCGCCTGTTGGATGTTGGTCAATGCAATGACGCCTATTCGGCAATTCAAATAGCCGTTGCCCTGGCCAAGGCGTTTGACTGTGAAGTCAACGATCTCCCCTTATCACTTGTTCTTTCCTGGTATGAGCAGAAAGCCGTGGCCATACTGCTCACCCTGCTTTTCCTTGGTATAAAGGATATACGCCTAGGGCCATCGCTTCCGGCTTTTATCTCCCCAGATGTGCTTAATTTTCTTGTCAGCACCTTCGATATCAAACCAATAGACACCCCGGAGGCGGATTTAAAAGCGATCCTGGGATAAGATGTTTTTGAAGGAACAAATCAGTGTTGTTCAGCTTGTCTCAAGCTGGATATGCATAGAGTTCATAGCCGGTTTTATTCTGATTCATAAGACTCGAAGAATCCGGCTTTTTTAACCTAATTCTGGTGGAGGGGGGGGACTATGAAACAGGTTGAGATTGATAAGGATGAATGTATCGGTTGCGAGACTTGAGTGGAATTATGCCCGGAAATTTTTGCCTTTAACAGTGAAGAGAATAAAGCTTATGTCATAATGCCGGAAGGGGGAGATGAAGATTGTATCAATGAGGCAATTGCTGCGTGCCCTGCGGAGTGTATCAGTAATAAGAAGCAGTAATTCCATATACATCCGCCGCACCTAATGCATTTTCTGTTTATGGCGGGCAGGATTACTTCACGGTTGATTGGCACATGTACCAGATAATTTAAGAAAACTTTCAGGAGACGATATGGCGTCCAATCTAACCAGAAAGATACTCAGGGACCACCTGGTTGAAGGTAAGCTAGAGGCCGGCGAGGAGATAGCCATCAAAATCGACCATACCCTGCTGCAGGATGCCACTGGTACCATGGCGATGCTCGAGTTCGAGTCGCTGGGGTTAGACTGGGTACAAGCTGAACTCTGCGCTCAGTACGTCGACCACAACCTACTGCAGACTGACTACAAAAACGCAGACGATCATCGCTACCTGCAAAGCTGCTGCAGCCGTTACGGGATCTATTTTTCTATGCCGGGTAACGGTATCTCTCATCAGGTGCATTTAGAGAATTTTGGGCGCCCCGGCATCACCATGATTGGTGCTGACAGTCATACCCCGGCCGCCTCTGGTCTATCAATGCT
>QKJV01000356.1 GCA_003249165.1 Desulfobulbaceae bacterium
TCGTCCTGGCAGAGACTCGGGAAAATTGTTTATTAAGACTGTAGTTTTTCAGCAGCAACTGTCAATCTGTCCTTTCTTTGCATTCCGGTTGGCTGATTTTTCAAGACATTTTTCTCTCATATGTTCAATACAAAAAATATTCCCTGCGTGCATCATTAAATTGGCGCAAATTGTCCTGCCAGGAGTCTTCCAAAGACAAAATATCTTCACCATATTCCAGCGCTTCACGTAGTTTTTTGGAGCCAAGGATGAGGTCAATGGGCATTTTTTCGAATTCATACTCGTATGGAGGTTTTTTCCAGGCAAAATCCTCCGGATACAACCGGATAAATACTTGAAGTAAAGCTAAAGAGACTCGATACGGTTTGAACAGTTTATTATTGGTGACATGCAGTTGGAATCCCTGGCAGTTCTTCCCGGCCCATTTATTGGACGTCGGTTGAAAAACGAGAGGGCGCAGAATACAACCTGATAGTATCGAGGGGTCAAGGTGGTCGATTATTTGTTTGGGTTGCAGGAAAGGAGCCCCAAAGAGTTCGAAAGGCAGAGTTGTTCCTCTTCCCTCGGAAATATTCGTACCCTCCCAAACAACCTGGCCGGGATAGACCGAGGCTGTGGAGGAGGTAGGCATGTTTGGAGACGGGAAAAGCCAGGGCAAGCCAGTCTCTGCGAAAAACATCTCGCGCTTCCATCCTTGCATCCTTATAACCTGATAATCGGCATGTATATCAAAATATTCATTAAATAACAGGCCCAACTCGCCAAAGGTTAGACCATGCCGCATGGGAATCGGATAAAGACCGACAAAGGAACGCATATCCTCGTCAACAAGATTTCCTTCGATCTGTGTACCGTCAATCGGGTTCGGTCGGTCTAGCACCACCACTTTTTTCCCAGATCTGGCAGCCTCCTGTAGACAATAGATAAGAGTGGACATGAAGGTGTACACCCTGGTGCCGACGTCGACAAGATCAACGAGCAGTACATCGAGACAGTCAAACATTGCCGCCGTCGGTCTGCGCGTTTCACCATAAAGGCTGAAAACAGGCAGGCCGGTCTGCCTGTCACGACCGTGGTCCGATTCGATCATGTTATCCTGTTTTTCGCAAAAAAAACCATGCTGTGGGGTAAAAATACAGGTTAGTTGTCCAGGGAATGCCATGTTGATGAGATCCCTGCTGTGCCGCAGATGTCGATCCGTTGAGGCCTGATTACAAAGCAGACCAATTCTATTCCCCTGAAGAAATGGGGGGCGGTCAATAACAAGTTTTTCTATCCCGAGAATTACGGTATTATTAAATGACGTATTTTCCATGTGTTAAACGGTATTGTTTATGTGAAATATATTTTTCTATTTGAGATTTTCGATGATCCATTTAGTTATGAAGGCAATGATAAGGGCATAGGTAAAACTGCGCAATGTTCCTATCATGATATATTCTGCATGTTCCTTGTCCTGTTGCCCGGTCAATTCGCCGATCCTGAAAACCGATTTTGCAGCAACGACAAAGCCAACCCCTTCCGGTTTGCCGGCAAGAACAAAGATGAAAACAAGAATTCGCTCCAACATGCCAATTGTTTCTCCACCCTTTGGCAAACCTTGTTTCACTTTTTCCTTCAATCCTTCGGCAAAACGGGCCATCTGATATTGCAAAACCACACTTATGGCCCGGGTGCTGACAGCCATTGCCATAAGAATAAAAAGAATTTTGGTATACTGTATCCCGAGAAAATTCAACCAGTAGTTCGCCATGAATTCATCCATATTTGCCTTTCTCGTAAACAGCCAGAGAATAACGATACTTAGAATATGAAGAAACTGATCGCCGATAAAACAGCTGAGATTGTCCTTCGACACCTCCCTTGTCATTTCATTTTTTTCGCCGGCTGTGGCAATAGTTTGAGTTGTTTTTTTGCCAGTGACGAGAAGTTTTATCCAGTCAATGATAAAATGGATACACAGCACAACACCTGCTGCCCACCAGGCATTCCAATTACCGAGAAAAAGCCACGTTGTTGCTGAAACAACAAAAGCATGCCACAGTAGCCAACCTGGAAATTGTCCTTTCTTTTTTACCAACTCATCAGACTGAAGGATGAAATCTCCTATAAAGTGTCCACTGAGGAGTGCCAGCAGCTGGGTGTCGATATGCATGACTTTTCTCAAACAGCCTTTAGGTGTTGTATTTTTTAATACAATCTCTAATGGTTGTTTCTGCCCAGCGTAAAGCCGGTTCGATGGCAGGCCATCCTGCGGCAGATAGGTGTTTATGAACTCCCTGTTGTGTAATGGGAGGATTCCAGTGCCTGGCAATTTCGGTCTGGGCAAGACCCTGCAGAGCCATTGAGACAGCTTTTGCCTGCAATGCCGTCCAGTGGCGGGAGAGAGCGTCAATCACCCCGAGGAGACTATCGAGAAAGGAATCAGTTTCTCCAAGACCGGAAACTCCCATTCCCGGCACGCGACGGCGCAACTTGTCTAGTCGTTTTCCGGAATATTCGTAAGCTTCACCACCACCTGCAGCCGAAATTTCACTTGGAAGGAACGTTATTGGTCCGAAGCCGATCGCCGCGGATGTGTGAATTTTTTTTTTGAATTCACGGTCACTTTGCACCAGGAGCAGACAACGATAAAGAAGTGTTGCCCGGACAGCCATTACTGCATTTCCCGCCACAAATTGCCACGAGTCACCGCGAAAGCTGGTAAATCCTTCAATTTTGGCATCAGGCAAAGATGAAAGAAGAAGTTGATAGCAATTCTGCAGCGTATACTCTAGTCTCCTCGCATCATTCTCCTGTAGATTACTGGAAGCATTAACATCTCCGGTTATTACTGCTACGGTGCGACCCCGCATCCCTCTCTCCTTGTTTGTTATTTGTCATAAACAAGCAGTTGTAATATGAATTGATTGCCCCTTCTTGATTTTTGTGCAATTTTAACAACCTTAAAGGGTTGTAAATTAAAAAACAACCCAAAATGCTTGTTTATTGTATTTCGTCAGGGGGAATCGTTTTCGAAAATTTACGGCATGCCATCAGCCGAAGCAGAGTCCGCAATCCGGACAGGTTGTGGTCGTTGTCTGGAACTTAAATCCGCAGGCGGGACAGGTTGCATGTTTGACCGATGGATCGAAAACCACATCACAGTGAGAAAGATCGTGGTGGCTTAAAGCTGTAGTGCGTTCAATATGAGCTTGGATAATAGTATAGGCTTCAAGAGCATCCTCACGGCGAACCTCAAGACAGAAATTGGAAGGACAGCAGCCCTTGTTACAGGAGTTTCCATCACCGCTGACAAGATAAGCGATGTTTTCAGCCTTCAGCTCTTTCTCAATATCTCTTATTTCATTGAGTTGCCCTTTGTGAATAGGAACGATATCATCATGAGGGCCTATTTTGCCGGACCGCGACTTTTTTCTTTCATTGACATGCTTTGCTGCGGCCAGTATATCTTTTCCGCTGATCAATTCGACGCCGCATTCGGCGCAACGGATTATTTCCGCTCTATATTCGTCGTTACATTTGGGGCAGTATTTCAGTTCCGGGTCAATCATG
>QKJV01000065.1 GCA_003249165.1 Desulfobulbaceae bacterium
CCATAGAAATGGGCTCCATGGCTTCTTGCCACCCGGCGAGTGGTGCCGCTGCGATCAGGAAAATGATGGATCAGAAGAACAGCCCCACGAAAATACTTGTTGTCGGAAATGGAGATTTCACTGATAGGCTCGCTGATTACAGCCTGAAAATGGCGCAACGCCTGGATTGTGCGATAGTCGCCCTGAACGTAACAGATTCAGCCTTGCAATACTCAGGACAAAAAAAAGAAGAGAAAATTGCTCTTTTTTACGAGTCGTCGGAGAAAAAAATAAAACAGTATATGGAGAAGGCTGATGTCATGGGAGTAAAGGTTGTCCATATAATGAAAGTTGGCAATCAGGAGAGAGCAATTTCTCAATTGAGCGAGGAGGATGCGGGGATCCGTTATGTGCTTACCGAACCGGAATATCGGGGAGAGGAAGACCGGGTTCAGATCCCAGTGTTCGATTTGGCCTGTTCCCGCTTGTAAACAAAATTCAAGAATTAAGGAGACACAGATATGGAATCTATGACATTATTGACAGTTGCAGTTGCTTTGATAGGTAGCATTCATATTGCGGAAAGAGTAGCGAGCGTATTTGCTGCAAAAGGAAAGGTGGAAGCGGCTCCTGCAGCTACGAAGCGTAACGCGTGGTACTGCTTTTTCAAGATGTCCAGCCTGCTTGGCCCGGACTGGAAACCTTTGGAGGAAAGAGAGCGCGACCAAAATAAAATGCGAAATACTCGCCGAGATGAAAGACGTCAGCAGCAGGCAAGACGGCCAAGATTGTACGCATAATTTCCTGCACGAAAATATGTGGCTGAAATCGAATCAGCCATCCGTCGCCTTTTATCCATCCCGCCGAGGGCAAGATTTGAATAAGGCTAGTCGGTATGCCGGTCACCATAGGCGCTCATCTTCCTCTGGTGACCCCCTGTATGGAAGCCTTAACATTGGTTACTCCCATACAACCAAGAGGTTCAGCCAAAAACGCACGTTTTGTCTAAAATACAGATTCGCGGAATTTTCAAAGAGGTTGATGCCGCAAACCATGTATTTCCGTTTTTTGAAAATAATAAGCAGGCTTGGGATTGGGATAAACTGAAGATTCAGCGTGCATGAAAAGGGGTGTACAGTGGATCACCAATGAGCACCATTTTCCAGGAGAGATGCGGGAGGCTGAAAAAATAACTTTCAACGAGGTTTTTGCCACCGGTGAGAAAGGCAAAAAAAAGGTCGGGTGGAGGAAAGGCATCAACATAAGGTTCACCGACTGGTCCTAGAGTGGCAGCAACTCCTTTTTCCAGCATCTTTTTACACCATACATTGCTCTCCTTGTTTTTGAGAGTTACGCATTCGCTGCTGGCGATATGATAGCCCACAGCACCCCGCTGCCAGTTAAAAGCATCAACATATTGGGCCCGGCTGTACCAGCCACAGTAAAGGGCGGCATTGCGTATGACGCCCGGCTGAAAAAGAGAGGTTTGATTGTCAATTACCACTTGCCTCATTTTGCGGCTCTGTCTGACGACTTCCGCGGCCTGATGGATGGATCGATCGTACCAGCCATAATTGTCGACTCGTTTCAAGCCGGGGTCGGGCCAGCGTGCATCAAAAAAGGCATCACCATGTAATCCTTCTTTTTCCGCAGCCAGCATGTCAGAGATTCGTGCCCTGACAAGATCAGGACCTGAACCATCCAGGCGGCTCACCATGAAAATATCCTTCTGATCAAAAAGGGCGATTTCATTCTGATGACCCCGGAAATAAGGATTTGGCAGCCAGTGCGGCAGGGGATGAGGAACTGTGACCAAGGTCAGCTCCGAATCAACGGATGAACGCATATCATTGACTTTTGTAAAGTACGATATCTGTTGTTTGATTTCCTTTATTTTTTCGTTCAAGCCTTCGATGAGAGAGGTGTCCTCGATCTGTTTCATCGAAAAGGTGATATCTTCGATCTTTTTGGTCAACTGGCCAATTGTTTCACTGCCCTGATCTGAAATTGCAGGAGTGGTGATTTTCAGAGGAACGCCATATATGGTTACCAGGCAGCGAATCGAACCGTTTACACCGTTTTTCTTAAGGAATTGACGGACAGGTGTCGCGATAAATCTATCATACTCGCTTCGGCTGCACTCTTCTTTCGGATCAGTATCTATCGTTATAAGATGCGTTGCCGGAATATGGCGCTGCTCCATGTAAAATTTAGCGAGCTTGAGACTTTGCGGTTCCTGCCTGTTAACAATAACGGCAATTTGGTCGGCGGACAGACAAAAACCAGAACAAGGAGTAAATAAAACAGCAATAAACAGGATAAACGAGCGAAAAGCTGTCAAGAAAGTTTACCCTCTGGCCGCGAGTAAAATTTCGATCAGACTATCAAGGAAAAAATAGCGACCGATAAGAAAAAGGATAATTGATAGAAAGGCAGCTGCCGGAACGGTTATAAGCCAGGATGCGAAAATTCTTTTGGTCACAGATTTGTTAATGCCGCCCAGGCCACGAGCGAGGCCGATCCCCATGATGGCGCCGACTAAGGTATGGGTGGTAGAGACTGGAAGGCTGAGGCGACTGCAGATGAGGACAGTGGCGGATGCGGCAATATCAGCTGCAACACCACGGGAGGGAGTTATTTCTGTAATTTTTGTGCCAACAGTGGACATAACCTTGTGGCCAAAAGTGGCAAGTCCGACAACAATACCTGCCCCGCCCATGACGAGAATGGGCAGGGGCACGCCTACCTTCATTTGAACAGTGCCATGTTTAATAATGTAGGCAATAGCGGCGAAAGGACCAACAGCGTTGGCAACATCGTTCGCTCCATGGGCAAATGCGACGGAGCAGGAGCTGAAAATAACCAGCGGAACGAAAATCTTTTCCACTTCTTCAAGTTGTCTGGGAATGGGGAGTGATTCTTTTCCTCTTAAGTGGCGGCTTATCCATATTTTTGAAATTACGGCACACAACAGGCCCAAAGCTGTAGAGATAAAAAAAGAGGTGGTTCCGGTAAGCCAATGCAGGCCTCCGATAACGTGGTTGAGACCTTTGTAGATTGTGGCCAGGGTCACGACGAATACAAGTAAAAAAACTATGGGCGGTGAGTATGTTTTCGCCGCTTCAGCCGGTTTCTCTCTGCCGAGAATAAAAGTTGAGATAAACTTGAAAAGGAGAAAGGCTGCTATCCCTCCGGCTACGGGCGAAATAAACCAGCTGGCAACAATCTGAGTCATTTTGTTCCAGTTTACGGAACTCCAACCGGCAGCGACAACGCCGAAACCAGCTACGGCACCGACAATGGAATGGGTGGTGGATACAGGCATTCCTACCCAGGTGGCAAGATGCAGCCAGAAGGCTGCGCAGAGAAGGGCAGCTGTCATTCCGAGAACCAGAATAGCTGCTGCCTCGCCATCGCGCATATTGGGCAACGCCGCTATCACATTCGGATTGACGATTCCTTTTCTGATGGTTTCAGTGACGCTGGAGCCGACCAGAACAGCGCCTGAAAATTCACAGATTCCGGCCAGAATCACGGCGTTTTTGACTGACAGAGATTTGGAGCCGACTGCGTCCGCCATGGAGTTGGCGACATCGTTGGCGCCGATGTTCCAGGCCATGTAACTTCCGATGAGGCCTGTGAACAGCAAGATAAATACATCCATGATTAAACCTTTTGTATGTAAACCAAATGTCGTGGCGTTTTAAAAACGGGAAACGGAGGATGCGCCCGCTATTTGATTATCATTGCCCGCAGAAAATCACCGGCGTTTTCTGCTTCATTGGCTATGGCGCCGATCTTGAGCAGCATTTTTTCGTAGAAAATGATATCAATAGTACTGACTATACCCTCAAGTTTGTAAATATCGATACTGAGTGACCTGGCCAGTCTGTCAGCCTTCCATTCCTCCTCGCCGAGGCCTTTTATGAGGTTGAGAACCTGACGAGCCTCGGCTCCTCCGAAAGAGGCTTCGGCCAGATTTTTTATTTCAACGGCAGCGGTAAGCAGGCTGCCGCTGACCTGAAACATCTGATCGACCAGATCGAAAAATTTGTCCTGAACGTGAGGGTGGAGTTTGGTTTCGCGTATTCGGAGTATGACGGCAAAATCCTGGGCATAGTCTGCCATTTTTTCCTGGCATTCGAGAAAACCATCGAGTTCCTCCCGATCAACCGGCAGAAAAAAACGACGGGGAAGATCTTCACGGATCTGGTGCTTGATAACATCAGCCTCATACTCGAGCTTACACACCTTGTCCTGCAATTCGTGGATGAGTTTATAGTTTTCATAGACCAGCGCCTCCATAAGCGGCTTGATCAATTCCAGACATTCATGTACTTTTTTTGCGTGTTCGACAATTGGGCCGAAAGGAGATTTTTTGAAAAGATTCTGGATGATTGCCATTTTGTTGACTCCTGTCCTCGGGGAATGAACCCGGCAAAATGATAAAAAAGGACAAAAACAGCGTAAAATCGAGCTGATTACCAGTTTGCAGGAATAAATTTAAAGTTGCGGACAACCTATCATGAATTGCTTGAAAAATCCAAAAAAAGGAACAATTTTCTCCCTGCCCGTTTATGGCGGGTTTCTCCAGACAGATGTCCGCCTCGGTTTGCCTGAAAAAAATCTATTTACGGTACAAGAGCTGCTTGCTGAACTTTCCCCGCCGCCAGGAGCTATTATTGTTCTGCCGGAACTCTGGTCTGCCGGATTTTTTTATAAACAACCCTTGACTCAAACAGCAAAAACCGAGGAAATGCTTACATCACTGACAGGTCTCGCCAAAAGCTATGGTATCTGTTTTGTTGGCTCTTTACCGGAAATGGTGAAAAAAAGGGAAAAGGAATTTTTTCATAATACGCTGTATTTTGTCGGGCCTGAGGGGATGATGGGTACCTGCCGTAAGCAGCAGCTTTTCGCCCCAATGGGGGAAGATCGTTTTTTTCAACCTGGGACGGACCCTGTACCTGTTTCAACACCATGGGGCATTATTGGCGGTCTGGTTTGTTTTGATCTGAGATTTCCGGAGTTGGCAAGGGAACAGCAGGTCCGAGGTGCTAAAGTTCTTGTCGTGAGTGGCCAATGGCCTGCTGCCAGAATAGAGAATTGGCGGATACTGCTGCAGGCAAGGGCCATGGAAAATCAGGTTTATATCATAGCGTGTAATCGTTGCGGGACCACCGACAAAACGGTTTTCGGCGGCCATTCCATGATACTTGGGCCTGACGGTTCCATACTTGCCGAGGCGGGTGAGGGAGTGGAATGCGGTGGCGCTGCTTTTGATACGGAAATGCTTGAAGATACACGTGCCGCTTTTCGTACGTCAGGTATCACACCGTACCGCTTTTCCGACCAGAATAAAATATGCTCCTTGCCAGAGCTCCTTGAACAGGTAGCCTGTTACCGGAGCGCGGGAAGGAAAATGGTTTTTACCAATGGGTGTTTTGACATTCTGCACGAAGGTCATGTTACTTATCTGGAAGCGGCCCGCAAAGAAGGAGATTGTCTTATTGTCGGTTTAAACAGTGATGATTCGATTCGTGCTATTAAAGGGCCGGACAGGCCGGTAAACAATGAGGCAAGTAGAGCCCGTTTGTTATCATCGCTTGGCTGCGTTGATCATGTTGTTTTGTTTTCCGACGAGACACCGCATAGCCTCATAACCACTCTGATGCCCGATGTATTGATCAAGGGGGCGGATTGGCCGGTGGAAAAAATTGTCGGTGCCAGAGAAGTTCTGGCAAATGGCGGCGAAGTGAAAACCATTGAACTCGTTGCAGATTTTTCAACAACCGGTCTTATTAAAAAAATCAGATCACTGTGCTGATTCAGTATGGGAAACAAGACAATGTGATGAGTAACGATGTAGCCGTCTCTCTTCGGGATATGCAATAATACCTTATCTCTTTTCCGGGGTATGCGGGACGGAGTCTTTTATGGGCAGAAATGTTAGGTTTGCTGGTCTACAGAAAAATCTGTTATATGATAATTGAGGATGCAATTAATCAAGGCAGGGATATGAATTCCTGTCTTTTTTTTATTCTGTCTCGTCGAGGCAAAGATCCTGCCAACCTTTGGCAAAATCTTTGGTCGAAAGTTCCAGTTCCTCGGCAAAGTCTTCCAGGGTATGCCTGTTGCAGTTAACGCAGGAAGTGCTTCCTTTCTCCTTAACAATACGCAACTCCACTTCCAGAAAAGCGACCAGGGCATGGGCGACTTTTCTTCGTACTTGTTCGATATTCAGATTTTCCCGCTCTGCAAAAAATTTCATGCGTTTCCAGTTAACTGCGCTCCTTCGTACGCCGCGATAGATATTTTTTCCGCGGTTCTCAGGTTGCAAGTCCCGAAGGATAATTGTCTGATAACGGGTGACAACGGCGTTTTTTAGAGGAAGCTTTTCTTCTTCCGTCAAGGTCAAGCCAGGACCCTCTGAATCTCCACAGAGAAAGTAAATGGAGCTGTGCAGGGCTACTTCTGGCATCTCGCCGCCGGTATCCTCAATAATGAAAGCCTCGTCTTCCAGATATTTTTCTTTGTTGCTCATCTGATTATACAAAAGTTTTTATATTAGGGGTTGGACAGTTGTCTGGGCAAAGTGTTTTTAATCTTTCCAGTGGGAATTATCCAACCAACGGTTGAACTCCATTTCTGAAAGCGGTTTGCTGATATAATAGCCTTGGGCAAAGTCGCAGCCCATTTCACCTAATGTATCAAAAATCTTCTGCGATTCAACCCCTTCAGCAGCCACAGTTTTCATGTTGAGGTCCCGCGCCACTGAAAGGATATTTTTAACAAGTGATGTATTGAGGGAGGAAGATAAGAGATTGAGGACCAGACTTTGGTCAATTTTGACAGTGTCAATAGGCAGGCTCTGGAGATAGCGGGTGGATGAATACCCGCTGCCAAAATCATCAATGGATATGAGGGTGCCAATATTTTTGAGTGAGTGAAGGACGTCGGCCGCGGTTTTCATGTCGGTGATGATTGAGCGTTCCGTTATTTCAATTTCCAGATTCGCCGCATCAATATTGTACAATTCAATCAGTCTGATTAACTCGGCAATAAGATTACGATCCTGGATATTGTGGGCGGTGAGATTAATGGAAAGCTTCAGATTACGACCCGCTTTTTTCCAATGCTGCAGTTGGTGCAAGCCAGCTTTTATCGCGTAAAGGGAGAGTGGGTGGATGAGCCATGTCTTTTCCGCTTCGGGAACGAACATTTCAGGAGAAAGCAGGCCGTCCTGGGGGTGCAGCCATCGGATAAGTGCTTCGGCACCTATAATTTTTTTGGTGGCAATCTCTACTTTGGGCTGGAGAAAAAGAAGGAGTTCGTCCGCTGTCAGCGCTTCCTTCATTGTGCCTAACAGGGAAAGCCTTTTTACGCTGTTGTTGTCAAAGCTTTTGTTATAAGACGTGTAAAGCAGATTTTGCTCTTCTGCGAAATGTGCGGCAATACTTGCTTTCTGAATCATTTCATCCGCAGTTTCTCCATTATCTTCATTGCTGAAAAAGCCGACATGCATATTAATGATCACCGGGATTCCTTCAAAGTGGAAAGGATTTTTGAGATTCTGGGTAATTTGATGGCAGTGTCCGATAAAGCGATGAAGTTCGATATCACTAGCAGCAATGGCGAGGATGTTACTCTGCAGTTTGTAAAATTTAAGTTGAGGTTTGGCCAAAGTACGCAATCTCTCGGCAATCTGGCGGCTGAGAACGTTGTTTGACCGATAACTCAGAGTGTCGATAATTTGCTGAAGATTACTGATGATAATAATAGCCAGAGACACTCTGCCTCTGAGATGTGCCGGTTTTTTAAGAATATTTTCGAGGAAATCAAGTAATGATAAATAATTAGGGAGATTGGTCTGCGGGTCGTAAAGAGACTGCTGTCTCGCAATGTCAATCTGTTTGTTCAACCAGCCTGAAAACAGACCGGTCAGTATGGCGGGTATCAGAAAAAAAAAGATACGGATGGCCCAGTTTGTCGTCTCCTGCGGAATTCCCTGCGTCACATTAAGAGGCATATGGGGTCCCAGCAGGAGACCGGCAGCGAGTGCTGTTACAACTCCTCCGCGAATTCTGAATGCCACTGCCGCGATAATTATCGGCATATACATGAGATGGAGCCAGGCAAAACTGGTACCTCCCGTGTAGAAAACAATGCCAGTTATCGTGGTGAGGAGCAAGAGCACTACAGAAGCAACGATAACAGACCTGACACCTTTTGGATTGCGCCAATTTTCTATAAATGAGTAAACGGGTAGGATTTCCGGCGACATAAAAAGATTTCATTCGAAGTTTTCAAGGGATTTTTGTCCATACCATCATTTCCAGAAAATGAGAAATTTTTTCTCGTTTTCTGTTTGATAAAATTTTGCATGGAAAACAAAAGGCGTAAACATGGCCTGGCTGTATTGTCAATTTTGAGTTGCTCTAATTGAGTAGGCAATAAGCGGAAAGGATCTCCGCTTATTTTTTTTTAAAGACTCTGACAGGTTATACCGATGATAATTGTTACAGGAAAGGGGGGAAACCACGGGTCCAAGTTTTGCTTAAAATAATGGCCAGAAATATTTCCCGTCGATCAAAATGTGCGAAATTAATGAAGGGTACCCTATGAAATTTATACACTTCTCGCTTTTCGTATTCGGTTTTTTGTTCTTTATTTTTTTCGGTCATGCTGATGCTTTGCAAGTGAATGAAGCTGGAACTACACCCGCCTATCTGGTGCCGGAACGATTTCGCTCCTTACCGGATGCGCAAAAAAGTGAGGCTTATGAGTTAAGAAAAAAAATAGAGTTTATGGCGGAAAATCTGGTTACGACCCTGGAAGATCCAGACCCGCAAGGAGGAACACTATCCTCCGGGCTGGTTGTCTGTACGTTTGTCGACATAAACAATCTTTATAAAACCTCATCATTTGGGCGCTATGTTGCAGGACAGTTGATGAATGAACTGCAACGATACTCTTTTACCGTCATAGATATGCGTAAAAATCAGAGTGTAGTGATGCAGGAAAAGAGAGGGGAATTCGGCTTGTCTCGCGATCCAGATGAAGTTTCTTCTTCTCATGAGGCAGGTGCAATGCTCACAGGAACCTATCTTGTGGGAGAGCGAGAAATAATAGTGAACGCCAGCATTGTTGATAACCGAAAAGGAGGACTCCTCGCAAGTGCAACAGTTATTTTCCCGCGGAATTCGCTGGAGAATCTGATGCTGCAGGATACTGCTGTAGCAAAAAAGGGAGCATCAGGCGTAACCTATATGAAAAAGTTTGAAATGTAATGGGATTAAAGGAAACGGAACACAGCCGGGAGAATCCGCTACATAAAGAAAGGAAAGATTTGTTTAAAGGGAGAAACAGATGAAAAGGATTATGAAAAAAGCGGTGATAAGCACGGCTTTTTTAATCTGTGGTGGCTGTTCCTGGTTTAGCGGACCTGTCGAAACAGGCAATGAGCATGTTAGGCAGGTAGATGAGGGAATGACTCAGAATGAGCTCCGTCAAGAAGCACTCCATCGTGGGAACACAGGATATTCTCCCAGCAGGGAGATAGGTTCGAATAACGCTGAAGATGGATTTTTCTCGCAGAGTATTGATGTGCCGGAAATTAAACAACAGCCTTTACCGGAAAGCGAGGCTGTTTCTCCCAACGCGTACCTCAAAATTTACGAAACTACTCAGGGTATGCGCGAAAAAAGAGTTGATTCTGCAAACGCGGAACCTCGGTACAGAATTTATCAATACATGCCTGAAAGTTCTCGTTCTCAGGCAACGGAAGGGCAACTTTCCGATATTTCTAAAGAGGTTGCAGGCAAGGTCTATTATGAATTGAAAGAGGATGGGGAGAAAAATTATTCAAGCCGGGTGGCGGTAGTTGCTGCAGTACCTCTCTCTGACCTCAAACGGGATACTGAATTCGGGCGTCTCATGGCTGAGTACCTGCTTACTGATCTTGCTGACCGCGGTCTGAAAGTGAAGGAGTTGCGGCTTGGAAAAGAGATAAGCATTATCGCCCAGACCGGCGAGTTCATTCTGACACAGAATATTGGCGAGTTGGCCAATATTGCCCCGGAACTTGATTATGTTGTTGTGACAACTTTCAGCAACACACGGAAAACATTAATTATCCAAGGGAGGATGGTAAGTCTGCAAAATGGAGAGGTCAAAACATCCTGGCGTTATACTATGCCGTTGACAAAAGACCTGCTTGCTTTTTTTCAAGGTGGAGACCAGCCACTGACCATTGCGGTCCGAGGAATGAATAATTAAAGGCATGCAGGAGAATATTTAAAGTGAAAACACTTCATAAAAATAAATTACTCTTTGTTTTACTATCGTTTTACGGAGTTTTTTTTACCGTTTTCATTGCGTTACCTACATGGGCCTTGGATGAGTCTGGTTCTTCTGTAATCAAAAAAAATGAGAATCCAGGAAAAGTCGGTTATCAACGCTATTCAAATATGGCAGAGCTAATTACCTGCATATGTGATGAAGCCGGAGAAGTTTTTCGGAATTTCTATGCACCTGAGGCAGTTGAGGTTGAACCGTTTGCCGTTGTCAGCGATTACAGAGTGAACAAAATGAGTATGCTCGGCATCACCCTTGCTGATCAGATGACTGCAATCATAAATCGAGAACCAACAACAAGATATACTACATCAAACAAATATCCACAGACAATGGAAGGTGTAATAGAGGAAATGGATGGGTATTTGCGGATTCGTATCAGTGGAAGAAATCTCCTCGGCGAAGGGCGGTCCTATGTGGTGAATGTGGAGATGTCCGAACCTCTATACAGGTTTTTGCATTCGTATGTCGAGAGCCATCAGAAGAATTGACGCAGGGATCGGTTATGACGGACGAAAAACATATGGCTTCGGATCTCGATGACTGGCTCGATGATATTGATGATTCGGATGAATTTTCCGGTGAGCTTGATCAGGCCAATATAGATGCCCTGCTGAACCGTGGGCTTGATACCAAGGCTTCCGGGAAGTCTGCCGTCTCGCCTGGGCAGGAAACTGCCGTTGCGGAAGATTCCGTGGAACTCGATCAGGCTAACATAGATGCTCTGCTGAACAGCAATTTTGCTGAAGAAACTGCCAAGCAATCTATGATAACACCAGTGCAGGAAAGTTCCGCTGCAGAGGAGTCGGGTGAGCTTGATCAGGCCAATATTGATGCTCTGCTTAATAGTAGTTTTGATGTAGCGGACTCAGCGGAGGATGCAGATTCGTCCATAGAGAACAGGGAAATTGAACTCGATCAGGCTCATATTGACGCATTACTGAGCAGCGATTTTGATTCGGCTCATGAAGAAGCTGAGGAAGATCAAAGCAATGGTTCTGTGGAACTTGATCAAGCCAACATTGATGCCCTCTTGTCCGATCGGACTATCAATAAGCCAGGAATAGATGATAGTCTTGATCAGGATAATATCGATGCATTGTTTGATGATCTTGACGAATTGCCGGCACCCAAAACAATGCCTGCGTTTACACAATCGGCTGGAGCACAAAATTCTGATTCAGATTTGGATGATATTGATCTTCTTTTAGCTGATGAAGATGATGATATGGATCACGAAACTGATTCAGCGGAACAGAATCAGGATAATATCGATGCTCTCCTGAACGGCGCAGGGAATAATGGCAAGCCGTTGTCATCCACACCTTATTCAACAAACGCGACATCAGGAAATAAGAGTTTTGGGCGGGAGATGGACGTGGATCAGGATGAAATTGATCAGCTTTTCTCCGGTTTCGACGATGAAGAGATCAAAGAGCCTTTTCTCTCAAAAGGGGCTGGCCATACCCGAGAGTTTGAAGATGATGAAGATTTGTTGGGAGTTGTTGAGCCTTCTCCTTCAGATAACCATTCATCCGGCGAGAGGACAGTAGCCGATGACAACGATGATATGAACCAGAATAAAAATACCCAGGACATGAAATCAGGCGGCTTTTTTCCCTTTCTCTCTTCGATCAGCAAGACTATTGCTTCCATCCTCACTCTTTGTCTGTTTCTTATTATTGCAGCCGGGGTGTATTTTTTTCATTTCAAAAAAGACGGAGAACCGGCAATTCCCTTCGAAAATGGGAAACCCGTTGCCCCATTGGCTGAGCTGCAACCGCCACCGGAACCGGAGGAGGTCAACCATGTTCCGGTTGTCAGTGACAGCCTTTATACAATGCCGGAAGGCGGAGGTGAGGTTGCGATAAATTTAACAGCCAAGGATGATGATGGGGATACTCTGACCTATGAAATAACATCTTTGCCGCAATACGGGAGATTATCGGGAGATACACCATCGCTTGTCTATCTGCCGGGTAAGGATTTTCCTGGCGAGGATCGTTTTGAATATCGAGCCGCCGATGCGAAAGAGAGCAGTGCCCTTGCCAAAGTGATTATCACCGGACCGAATCTGGCAAAACTTAACGAGGAAAAAGAAAAACAAAGAATTGCGGCTGCGAAAATTCCCCTTCGACCGAAAAAGCATCAAGTCTATGCAGCAAACAGAGCATTTGATACGATCAGTACAGAGAAATTCATAATCAATTGGGAACGTATCTGGCGCGAGGCGAATCACACGCCTTTCAATTCGAAGGTTTATGTAGATATAGATGCTTCCCGCTTGCAGGGAAAGTTGAGCAAGATCAGCGAGGGAAAATATGTTTATCAGCCAAACCGTCATTTCACCGGCAACGATGTATTGCGTTACCGTTTTAAAAAAGGAGGAATGAGTTCAGACAGAGCTAAGATAACAATGCGAGTTGCCCGCGGCGATCTGGCACCGGAAATTCATATCGCAGAAATGGCTGACGCTTATATGGTAGGTGAAACGGTACGCATAGACGCCAGCCTGACACGGGATGAAAACAGAAACATGCTGATTTTCCGTTGGGAGCAGATATCTGGTGTTCCTGCCCGGTTAGAGAAATATAACGCGGAAGGTTCTATTGTCACTTTTGCTATGCCCTCCTCGTTTTACACTTCATCTGACCCGGGTCCGGTACTACGCGTCACAGCCAGCGACACAGCAGGGCAGAGCGATTCTCGGGTGATTAAAATTCGCACTCTGTCAAAACGTAAGTCAGCGCTCTGGGGTATGGCAGACAGCAATTCCTCACTTGAACAAGGCAAAAGAATAGGGCTTCGTTAGTTTCTGCGGTTACCAACGATTTTTCAGGGCTGCCACGGATTCATGGTAATCTCCTCTGAAGACGGCTGAGCCGGCGACAAAAATATTGGCCCCGGCTTCCGAAATGGCACCGATGGTTTCAGGACTTACCCCACCGTCAACTTCTATACCGATTTGAAGCCCCAGCTGATCGATACGTTTCTTCAGGCTACGGATTTTATCCAGGGTGGAGGGAATGAAAGACTGCCCGCCAAACCCGGGATTTACACTCATCAGCATTACCAGATCGACATCTTCCAGAATATAATCGATGGTGGAAAGCGAGGTTGCAGGGTTAAGTACGACGCCAGCTTTTTTACCATGCTTTTTGATCTGCTGAACAGTACGGTGCAGATGGATACAAGATTCAACATGAACGGTGATCCAGTCTGCTCCTGCTTCAGCGAAGGCATCAATAAAACTGTCAGCATTACTTATCATGAGGTGAACATCAAGGGGATGCTGACAAATTTTACGAATTGACTGTACAACCAGCGGGCCGATTGTGATGTTCGGTACAAAGTGTCCGTCCATTACGTCGACATGAATGAGATCGGCCCCGGCATGGATTACGTCTGATATTTCTTCGCCAAGACGGGCAAAGTCGGCGGAAAGAATCGAAGGTGCAAGCATTTTATTCTGCATGAAAAACTCCCTGAAAACAGCAAATAAAACGTTTTAGCAACGTTTGGCTTTTTTATTTGGCTCCGACGGTAACCATTACATAATGGTCTGGCTGGATATAACGGCGGGCTGCTTCAAGAACCTGGTCCGCGTCAACTTTTTCAATCTCGGTGATATATCGATTACCGTAATCCTGGCCGAGCCGATAGGTTTCATTGAGACCCATTTCCATGGCTTGAGCACCATGGGTCTGCAAGCCCATTTCATACTGGCTGATCAACACATTTTTCGCTTTTGTCAGCTCTTCTTCAGTGACTTTTTCTTCCTGAATCATATAAAGTTCCTTCCACAGGCCTTTAATGACTCCGTCTCTTTTATCCGGGCTGGTACCGATGTATATACCGAATGATCCGGTTTCCAAACCAAACAGACTAAAGGCGGATAGACTATAGGCGAGGCTCTGTTTATCGCGGAGTTCGTTAAAGAGCCTGCCACTTTGACCACTGAGAATGGTTTCTATAATTTCAAGAGGATATCGGTCTTCACTTGTTAGAGGGGTACCGAGAAAACCAATGATGATATGGACTTGCTGTTTGTCTCGGGCAACTGAATAAAACTCCGGCCGTGCCGGGGGATGCGGAGCAAGAAAACTCTCTTGAATGACCTCGGTTGTCTGGGTTGGTCCGGTCCATGACCCGAAAGATTTTTCCACGAGTTCTTTCACTTCATCTGCCTTGACATCGCCGGCAACGGCCAGAACCATTTTTCCGGGTACAGCGTGCTCTCTGTATATTTTTTTCAGTTTAGTGGTGGAAAGGGTCTTTATCGCCCCTTCTGATCCAACCGTATTAAGCGCATAAGGATGTCCCTGGAAAAGAAGGCGATTAAATTCTTTGAAAGCCAGAGAAGGGAGAGAATCGTCCTGCTGTCTGAGTTGGGAAAGCAGTTCAGGCCTGATTTTTTCCGCTTCGTCTTCGTCAAAAGCAGGAGTGACAATAATATCCCGGAAAATTTTAAGACCATCCTCGAAAAAACGGGCAAGAAAATCCCCCTTGAGACCAAATGTATTTTTGCCGTTAAAACCTGAGACAGAACCGGCCATATCGGCTATTGCCAGAGTAAGTTCCCGTGGCGAGAGTTCTTCGGTTCCTGTTGGCAGCAGTTCAGATATGAAAGCAAAAACGCCGTTTGTTGCTTCGGTTTCACTGCGCAGTCCGCCGGGGAAAATAGCCCGGAGGGAAACAGTGGGAATGCTGTGGTCCTCCCGAACCAGCAAGGTGATCCCGTTGGTGAGCTGAAAACGGTGAACATCGTTAAGATAGGCATCCCCCATCAACGAATGGGGAATACTGTGTGTTGCAGCTTCATCAGCTTTGCTGATGATAGTAGCAAACGTTTCGTCTGTGATTTCAACAGGGGAATCAAGAGGAACCATGCAGCCGGCGGAAATATTTCGAGCAATAAAATATTTTCTGGCAACCCGCATGACATCCTCGGCACTTACCGAACGGACCTTGACCAGATATTCATCTTCCCGGGGATCACCGGTGAGAAATTCGAATGAACCCAGTGTTCGTGCCTGGCCTTCAGCCCGTTCCAGATTGAAAACAAAATCACTTTCCAGATTACGTTTCACCCGGTTCAGCTCATCGTCGCTGACTCGTAGATATTTAAGTCGAAAAAATTCTTCCAGAGCCGCCTCAAGCGCTGCAGGAAGGTTGGCGGCGTCCAAGGTCGCGGTTGCCTCCATTAATCCTTTGTCTTTAGGAGTGAAGGCAGCAGCATTAATTCGATAAACCAGCCGTTTTTCATTTCTGAGTTCGTTGAAGAGCCGGGAAGCCTCTCCCTGGCCAAGAATAGCTGCAATCACATCGAGTGTCGGGGTATCGGGATGGACAAAAGGAGTTATAGGAAAAGCAATCGCCAGATGGGTCTGATTGATATCTTCTTTCTGGAGAAAGAAGCGGGGAGCATCCTGTTCCGGTTCCTGGGGAAGAGGTGGTTGAACATGGTTGCCCCGTTCGATATTGCCCATCTTGTTTTTCACTTCGTCAAGCACGTCGGAGTAATGCACGTCGCCGACAACGACCACGGTGAAGTTTTCAGCGTGATAATGATCGTTCATATAACGCAGAATATCATCTCTCGTAAAACTCGTAACGCTCTCAACCGTACCGACGATCGGCAGACGGTAGGGATGGACTCCGTAAGCCGTGGTCATAAGCTTTTCGAAAAGTTTGGTTTCCGGACGGTCATTGCGCATCCGTATTTCCTCAAGGATTACCTTTTTCTCGCGTTCTAGCTCGTCTGGATCAAATGTCGAGTTGCTGAGTGCATCATTGAGGACATCTAATCCCCTTTTCCAGAAACGGGAGGAAAGAGTGGCGTGATATACAGTATATTCATAGGAAGTGTAGGCATTGATCCGCCCGCCCACCTCCTCAATATCTCCTGCAACCCGGCCCAAACCTCTGGTTGGAGTACCCTTGAAAATCATGTGTTCGATCAGATGGGTAATTCCTGCTTCATTGGCATCTTCATAAATACTGCCCGCCTTGACCCAGATCTGTACTGTAGCGACTTTTGTTCCGGGAGTTTCCTTGACCAGAACAGACAGGCCATTGGGCAGTGTTTCTTTGTAAAGGTGGGTAGAAAGTTCTTTAGCGTTGCTGGTATGTGTCGTCATAATGATGGCGGTAAAGAGTAGAATCAATAATAAAAGAGGGTTCGATTTCATAATGGTCGTCTGGATTATGCGCTAGATTTGTTTTTTACGTTAAAAAGGAGAATTAATCCAGCACAAATCATAACCGCGCTTAACAGCTGTCCTCTGGTAATACAGCCGGCCAGATAACCTATCTGGGCATCGGGTTGCCGGAAAAACTCGATAAAAATGCGGAAAACACCATAAAAGATAAGAAAGGCGGCAAGCATGCTGCCGTGGGCCCAACCACGCCGGTATTTCACGTTTTTCAAGCGCCACAGGATGATAAAGAGAACAACACCTTCAAGCAGCGCTTCATAAAGCTGGGAAGGATGACGGGGAGCAGGACCCGCGCCGGGAAAAACCATGGCCCAGGGAACATTGCTTACCCTGCCAAAAAGTTCGCCATTGATGAAATTGCCGATGCGGCCTAGACCTAACCCGATAGGAGTGGTTACAACGTATATATCCGCTGTTTCCAGAAAGTTCAGTCTTTTTTTCCGACAATAGAGCCATCCTGCCAAAATCAGGCCGAGGACAGCACCGTGAAACGACATTCCTCCATGCCATGTAGCAAAGATTTCCAGAGGGTGGTCGATGTAGTAAGAGAAATTATAGAAAAGCACGTACCCCACTCTACCGCCCACTACAAGACTGATAAGCAGGGTAAAGTTAAGATTTTCAAACTCTTCGGCGAGAGTTTTGATGTGAAATTGGGAAATCTGCCTACGAACGAGGAGGTAAGATGCACAGAACCCAAGGACATACATCAGGCCATACCAGCGCACCTGAAGTGGCCCCAGCTTGAGTAGAACAGGATCTATATGCGGATATGAAAGCATAGCGACATTAAACCCGAGAAACGCGCCTTGTCAAGAAATTGCGTGAGTAAGTATGAGGAGGAAAAGGAAACAATCATTATCTGGAGAAAAAGTAAGGCTGGCGCGGAAGAAAAGTTGAATTGAATTTTTTATAGTTTGCTTATTACAAGCGACTTGGCAAATTATCATCAATCTTTCTCGAAAAATAGGCAAAAGGGGAAATGTAATTTTTGACAGTACCGTTACCCCGTGTTAAATAAACTGCCCATGCCTCGACGAACCAGCCCGGTACCGTAACAATCCCTCGCCGTAATTTCATGAGAGTGTCGCTTGAGAAAGCAAGCTTGTCCCAGGAGGTTTTTTTAACGGTTCTTTGGGGATTTTATTTCGAGTTTGCCACATAAAAAGAGAAGGTTTTTATAATTATGACGGATAGAGTTCACGTTAATCTTTTCATTAACGGCCGTTGGGTCAAGGCCGGTAATGGAGAAAAGATAGAAATTGTCAATCCTGCTACTGAAGAGGTAGTCGCCACTGCCTGCCAGGCTGGCCGGGTTGATACCGAGATGGCGATTGATGCCGCCAAGCAGGCTTTTCCGGTTTGGCGTTCCGTAACCCCATGGGAACGATCAAAAATATTAAGGAAAACAGCTAGTTTGCTTGGAGAAAGGGCAACGGAGATCGCAAGGCGTGTTGTCCTTGATTGCGGCAAACCAATAACCCAGTCACTTGGCGAGGTTAAAAGTGCAGGTGAAATCATTGACTGGTTTGCTGACGAGGCCAGGCGGATCTATGGGGAAGTACTGCCTGGGAGAAATTTGCACAACAGGTTGCATACACTTTACGAACCCATCGGCGTTGCAGCGGGATTTACAGCCTTTAATTTTCCGATTGTCCTTCTTTCCCGCAAAATTGCAGCTGCTCTTGCGGCCGGATGTCCGATTATCTGTCGTCCGGCGGAAGAAGGTTCTGTCTGTGCGGCCGAATTGGTTAAATGTTTTGTCGATGCCGGGATTCCCGCAGGAGTGATTAATCTTCTTACCGGAAAGCCGGAAGAGATATCCGATACCATTCTTGCAAGCCCGGTTGTCAGAAAGATCAGTTTTACCGGTTCCGTGCCCGTTGGCCAACGTTTGATTCGGGGAGCGGCTGATACGGTAAAGCGGGTAACAATGGAATTGGGCGGGCATGCACCCGTTATTGTCCACGCGGATGCGGATCCTGAAAAGGTGGCAAGTGGTGCTGTTTTTGCCAAATTCCGCAATAATGGCCAAGTGTGTGTATCGCCAACCCGTTTTTTTGTTCATCGTTCTCATGGGGAACGTTTCACACGAGCATTAATTGATGCAACAGCCAAACTCAAAATCGGTGATGGTAATGATCCTGAAGTGGATATCGGGCCGCTGATCAACCGGAGACGCTTGGAGGCTGTGGAACAGATGGTTGAAAAAACTGTTGCCGAGGGTGGATTTGTGGTTTTTGGTGGGAAACGTCCGGAGCATTTGAAGAAGGGTTTTTTTTTCGAACCGACCATAATCACCGATATAACCGATGACATGACCGTCATGCGAAGAGAGCCGTTTGGCCCTCTGGCCCTTATTACCAGTTTTTCCTCACTTGAAGAAGTAGTTGAACGAGCCAATGCCGTGGATTACGGCTTGGCAAGCTATGTTTTCACCAACTCCCTGCAGTTTGCCCATCAGACAGTTTCAGCATTGAAGGCGGGAATAGTCACGGTGAACGGATGGTCCGGGAGCCTGGCGGAAATGCCATTCGGAGGGGTAAAATATTCCGGGTATGGTCGGGAGGGAGGCTCCCAGGGGATTTTTGAATATCTTGATGTTAAATTCTTCAACCTCAATTTCGACTGATTCGTTGTCTCACCAGGGAGAAGGGGGCGGGCGGAGGCTAAGCAGGGTATTTGGGGAATACCCTGAAAAAAGACGTTGCGACGTTAGACCCAAAAAGGCCGCTGGCAATTTAGTAATATGGCACACTCCGTAAAAAAATAAGCAGATGACTTTTTGTTAGCTGAAAAGGAGAGACGGAATGAAAGATTTTTTCCCCCGCTGGGCTAACCTGGTAATTGTCTGTTGTCTCCTGATATTTATGGCATCATGCACAGGTAAAGCACCGGAAAATCAGCTTGTTAATGGAAAACTGCGTCCATGCCCCGAAAAACCAAACTGTGTATCAAGTGAGGAGGATAGCGGAGCAGCGCAGATCGCGCCGTTGACATTCAAGGGACCTCCGGAGACAGCCTGGAAAATGCTGAAGGAAACGATCCGGGATATGGGCGGAGAGGTGCAACAGGAAGAAAATGTTTATCTCCGGGCTATTTTTACCTCCAGGCTGTTCCGTTTTGTCGATGACGTCGAGTTTCGCATGGATACTGCAGCGGGCTGTATCCATGTTAGATCGGCTTCCAGGATCGGTTATTCGGACCTGGGTGTCAACAGAAAACGGGTTGAGCGGCTGCGGACTTTATTCCAGAGCCGAATGCAAATGCATTCCTGAGAG
>QKJV01000353.1 GCA_003249165.1 Desulfobulbaceae bacterium
CCCAACCAGATAACCGTCCAGATCCATTGCGGCTCACGGGGTCTTGGGCATCAGATTTGCAGTGATTATGTAAAACGCCTTCAAAAAGCGGTTCATCAATACGGCCTTATTTTGCCGGACCGGGAACTGGTTTGCGCACCGCTCAGCAGTCCCGAAGGAAAAGATTATCTGGCAGCAATGAAAGCGGCAGCCAACTATGCTTTTGTCAACCGTCAGGTCCTGACCTATTATATCCGTCGCAGCTTTGAGCAGGTGCTGGCCGGTAAGGTGAAAGCTCACCATATTTACCAAATTTACGACATTGCCCACAACATGGCCAAAGTCGAAGAGCATGAGGTGGACGGCCGCCGGATAAAGGTATGCGTTCACCGCAAGGGCGCAACACGCGCCTTTGGCCCCGGCTCTCCGGTTCTGCCCGGAATTTACCGTAACATCGGCCAACCGGTGCTGGTGCCCGGCTCCATGGGAACCGCCAGTTGGGTGCTGGTGGGCACAAAAGAATCAATGACCCAAACTTTCGGGTCCATCTGCCACGGTGCCGGCAGAGTAATGAGCCGAAGCAAAGCAAAAAAAACCGTACGGGGAACCAAGCTACGGGAAGAATTAGAGAAAAACGGCATCCGCGTACGGGCCGGCAGCATGTCGCTCCTGGCCGAAGAAGCACCCATGGCCTATAAAGACGTGGACCGGGTGATCCAGGTGGTTCACGGCACAGGCATTGCCAAAAAAGTTGCACGATTGATTCCGCTGGCCGTTATCAAGGCATAGCAGGAGGTCAGGATTATGTTGCATATAGACGGCTCCTACAGAGAAGGCGGCGGACAGATTATACGAACCGCGCTGGCCCTTTCCGCCCTGACCCGAATCCCTTTCAGAGCGGAAAAAATCAGACACAACAGACCCAAGCCGGGGCTGAAACACCAGCATCTGTGCTGTATCAATGCCCTTGAGAAGTTATCTGATGCACGGGTGAAAGGCGCACAACTGGGTTCATCGGCCATTGAATTTGTTCCCGGCAAAACTACCCCCGGTACATTACGGCTCGATATCGGTACCGCCGGTTCCATTACCCTGCTGCTTCAATCACTCCTGCTGCCAAGCATGTTTGCCGATAACAAGGTTCAACTCAAAATCAAAGGGGGAACGGATACCAAATGGAGCATGCCTATAGATTATTTTACGCATGTCATACTGGACCATTTCAAGGATTTTGCGTCGATAAAGATTGAAACCCAAAAAAGAGGATATTACCCTAAAGGCCAGGGTTTTGTGGAACTAAGCATCATTCCCGTCCTTCATATCAATGATTTTAAAAATACACATGAGTTTATCTCCCACTTACGAACATCGGTTAAGCGGATTAATCTTACGGAAAAGGTTCCCGTGTTTCAGATCAGGGGAATATCTTCGGCATCCCAAATATTGAAATCCGCCGACGTTGCAAAACGCCAGGCCACCGGTGCAAAAGAAAAAATCGGCAGCTTTTACCCGGTAAATATTGAGGAAGAGTATGAACAGACAGCTTCTGTCGGCACGATTATAACCTTGTGGACAGTTTGTAAACAGGGAAAGGTTGCCATCGGAGCCGATGCATTGGGTGAAAGGGGAAAACGCGCGGAAACGGTGGGCGCAACCGCAGCGGAAAAACTCCTTGGGGTTCTGAATTCAGATGCTGTTGCAGACAGCCATCTTGCGGACAATATTATTCCGTTGCTCGCGCTGGTGGGTGGAAGAATAAAAACGGAAACAATAACCGAACATATACGCTCCAATATTTATGTCTGTGAAACGTTTCTTGGCACCCGGTTCAAGGTTGATAAAAAACAGAACCTTATTGAAGCCGAATGACGATTTCATCTTTTAAGATTTTTCGAAAATAAAAAAAATCATATAAGGAGGCGATTACCATGAGTGTAATCATAAATTTGTCTATTTTTCCCATAGACAAGGGTGAAAGCGTAGGTTCATACGTAGCCAGGGCAATCAAGATTATCAAAGAAAGCGGACTTGAGTATAATTTCGGTCCCATGAGCACAAGTATAGAAGGAGAATGGGATGAAGTCATGGGAGTTGTCAACCGCTGTTTTCAAGACCTGAAAAAAGACTGCGACCGTATCTATTTAAACATGAATGCCGACTACAGAAACGGCGCTCCGGGACGAATAAAGAGCAAGGTGACGTCTGTTCAAAAGAAAATAAAACAGCAATAACAACCATGGGCTGACCTGGTCTATCAACATCCAGACTTGTCTTGTCAATCAGATATGGCTGTTGCATTATGCATCGGTATGTTAATTCGAATTGCCCGGCAAATGGCTGTACGAGGATACGGAGCTCTTGATCTGTTATTGGTGAGGGGCATGAAACACGAACTTATGCCTCTTCATACCATGAAAACTCAGTCAACTTTTGTGTGTAAAAAAAGTTTACCCTTGCATTCCCTGGGGTATGAATGATTATATCCGATAAAGTTGATTTTCTGTTTTGGGTCAACCTGATATTAAACTGGTTGGATATCTTCAGATTTTCAGGATATGTGGATAGCTATCGGATAATAAGGGAATACACAGAAACCACACATTATATTCTTTTTGTGCGTAAATAAGGAAAAAAGTATGTTCGAGTTATGGAATATCGTTGGTCTGATTGTAACAGTTGCAAGCTTTGTCTATGCCCTTTATCAAGGCATTAGGAGCAAGCAACTAAAGCGTCTCGTCCATTCCCAAACCTGGGATCTTCATGCCCGGGCGAACAATGCGACTGGTGCCGTGCAAGCAGCTTTCAGCAAGTACAAAGCGAAGTACAGAGACAACCTGGACCCAGAAGTCTTGGAAGTCTTCTCGAAAAGCGCCGCGTTCAATCAAGATCTTTTCCTGGATACTATCCGGCACATTTACTTGTCGGAGCCCTTTGACTACGATCAGGTGCAGGAGTGGGTAAAGGTTGGGAAATGCACTGATTCTCGCAAAGAACATTTCGAGTTGATTGCAAACCTTAAGAGCGCGAAACGAGGCTGCTTTGCCCGGCTGAAGGGTTGGTTTTGATGGCGCATAACAAGGAGCTCAAATTACTCTCGTTGCCCGTTGGGAGGTCTGGCACTCCCCGGCGGTTTGTGCATGGTTTCACCATGTTTGTGCAAACCCCGCGCCATGTCAGTCGTCCGTTAGTACGGCATTACGCTTAATAATAGTCCGGGGTTTTAAATTCCACATTGAGGATATTTCGATATTGATGTAGTCCACATTGAGAATTTGAAATGGTCCCCTCCACAATACTTCTGCTATTGAATGCTCTTTTGAAATAGGCCTGGGCGAGCATAGATATTAGTGCTCTGTTTTTGTTTTTTGTTTTCTGAGATGAAAAAATAAGACGTAGAAATAATTGATTTCACTTTTTTAGAGTTTTAGTAGGATGTGTCTTTTTAAACGGTCGTTTGATGAGACGCCGCATAATTAAAATTGTTCGTAGCAAGCCGTTCTTGGTGTTTCATGATGAGAGGTATCGATTATGGAGAGAAATCATGCACGACAACGTGTTCCACACCTAT
>QKJV01000208.1 GCA_003249165.1 Desulfobulbaceae bacterium
ACTGCTGATATCATTCGCGACCTCTTCGGTCCGGATGCACTTGAAAAAGGCCGGCAATGGACCTCTAATGAGGCGACAGGCATCTTCCGTTCGCCGAAGGTAAAACAACTTCTTGCCGATTTGGTGGTGGAACTGGTTGAGAAAAAGCTGCTCAACAAACCAATCGGCCCACTCGCCGCGCTGCTGCCCAAAGAAGTGCAGTTTTCCTTTGCCGAGTACATCCAGCAGCAGGTGAATGACCTGCTTGTAAAAGAGGTACCGGGCCTTGTGGCATCACTTAACATCAAGAAAATCGTCACCCGCAAAGTCGACTCACTGGATCTGCTGCGCCTGGAAAAACTGCTGATGAGTATCATGCAGGAGCAATTCAAATACATCAATCTTTTCGGTGCATTACTTGGCTTTCTGATCGGGCTGTTAAATCTGCTTGTGCTGGAGTTTTAGGATAGAAATTCAATATATAGTTTGGATGTCTCCCTGACCTGTGGTCCCTTTTTGAAGTATCGAAAAAAAAATTAACATTATCATGAACTTTATTGACTACCTATTAAATTAAAACAGAAGAATTTAACAAATTCGGGAATCATGTCTTAGAACTATAGATAAACAAAAGTGATCACAGCTTACGCTGTTAGCCGCTTTCATAAAGAAAAACTATACATGACCTGACGTTTCAGAAACAATTGCAGAACATTACAACAAAGCCCATTTTACACAACCACTACATCTGGAGGATTTGTTCCGGCTATCAGGGCCAACTCCCTACCCCGCCTGTTGGGGATAATTAATGAGTGTGTTGATAAAAAAGGAGGAATTTTAAATGGAATGTATTCTGGACCATATCGTATTAAATGTGGAGGACGATGACAAAATGATACATTTCTATTCGGAAATCCTTTTGTTTAAGCCTGAACGCCTCAAAGAATACCATGCTGGCAAGGTTCCTTTTCCCTCTGTACGACTTAATACGGATACGATTATCGATCTCTTTCCGAAGCGGATGTGGAGTAAAAACGCTGTTACAGGGAATCTCCATACAAACTTGAACCATTTCTGCATCAACTTACATAAAAAATCCTGGGATGCCTTACTCAAACGCCTTCAGGCCAGCAACACCATTATTGAGGAAGGACCGGTTCCACGCTGGGGCGCGCATGGTACAGGGACGTCGATATATTTTCGTGACCCCGAAGGCAACCTCATTGAGGCCCGCTACTACGAGGCAATCGACAGTCCAGAGAAATGCCTGCTCGGTTCTTAATGAGTAATCGTTGCCAAAAAGTGAAACAAATACAAGCAGCGGTTCTCATCTTATCCTTAAGAGAAACAGGACGCTAATCGCAAGCCACTCTCAGGGAAAAAGCACGCCAATAATCGGCTTGCCCGGCAAGATCCTCAACGAGAAAACTTCGACTTGGATGTTACAGAACAAAGTCTGACCATTATCTTGAAAAGACAAGCAAAAGAACATATTCACTGCCGAAGTTGGATGATTTAATGCAACCCCGCCGGTGACAATTTCCAGAATATCACGCCTTATTATTGACAGTCTAATTTGTGCTGAGATAGCATTACAGCCATAGTGTTGAGAACGAAGAGCCATGCTCAGCGGCATTACAACGCCCAAAGGCGGTAGGTGGTAATACGCAAATGGCAACCGTCTTTTCGACAGCGCCCCCAGGAAATTTTTTACCAAACTCATTGAACGTCTTCACCTTTATCGAAGCCGAATTTATCATATTGGCTGACCTAGTTTTATCTTTTTTTATTGCTTTTATTTAATCTCCGAAAAATTTTATAGTCCTTTATCTGACTCTTGTGATTATAATTTTCTCAATTAATAACAGATGATAATTTTCGGGAAAGAAGACATTGCGGGGAAGGTCACCCCATCATCCCAGACATCATTACGCAGGAAAACGAGAAAAAGGGATCCGCAGAGGAGAATGGCATATAACAATAAAATCAACATTGATTTCCTCCATCAAGCAGAATTTATATTATAAGGCAAGAAATCTGACTATATTCTGCGCGATGGAACATAATTTTTCATCTTATCGCTTGAGCCACGCTGAACGATGCACTCTCTGTGCTGTCCCGCTATTCAAAGACAAACAGGGCCCCACTTCTGTCCAGATAGCATTATTATTGAAACAGGAAGCCCTTCCTAAATTACAGAGTCTTACCTTTTCACCGGAGATGACCTATGTCAGATTCTTTAAAAACGGAACGGATTTTCGCACTCATCACAAAAAACCTACCCGTCGGTTTTTCTATTGTTGACAATAGAGGCATCATCATTGAATTTAATCGCGCCGCAGAGGAAATAACCGGGTTTAGCCGCCAGGAAGTTGTGGGCAAATACCATTTCACCCTTCTCCATGGGCGTGCCGGGGCACAGGCCTGTCCATTATTACAGACTACTTTGAAACGGCATGAAAAAAGCATCGCGACGGAGTCAATAATCCAGAAAAAAAATGGCGAGTTTATCACTGTATCCGTAACGACTTTTCCTCTTTTGGATGATAGCGGTAATTTTCTCGGTGGCGTAGAATTATTTCGGGACATCACCGAGTTCAAGAAACTGGCAAAAGAGAGGAAAAATATTCTGTCGATGTTTGCCCATGACATGAAAACACCGGTCATGACCTCTGGAGGGCTTTTATCCCGAATTCTCGCCGGAAAGACCGGAACACTGACGGAAAAACAGCATGATTACCTCGCAATTGTTCATGACAATCTGAACAAACTTGAAAAGTTAATCACTAATTTTCTTGAATTTTCCCGCCTGGAAACAAAAGAATATATCCCCGCAATGGAGAGCTATAATATTCAGATAGCGATACAAAAGGTGCTCGATACAGCGTGGCTGGAAGCCGAAAAAAAAGGGATAAAGCTCAATTATGTCTCTCCCGTTGATTCACCTGTAATAATTAAGGCGGATACTATGATGCTGGACAGGGTTCTCACCAACCTGCTGATGAACGCAATAAAATATACGGAACCTCAAGGATCGGTCAAAGTCACGTTTGAAGATAGAGAAAAGGATGTTCTCGTTGAAATATCTGATAATGGTCCAGGCATACCCGCCATACACCTGCCGCATATTTTTGATGCTTTTTTCCGGGTGAAACGGGATAGAAGTGGTTCCGGGCTTGGCTTGTCAATCAGCAAAATCATTATTGAAGCTCATCAAGGCAGAATTTGGGCTGAAAGCACCGAGGGTAAGGGAAGCACTTTCAGCTTTACGCTGCCAAAAAGCAAAGAAGAAGAAAACTTTTAAACATCACAATTTGGCGCCTCTCTTCCTTGCCACTCAATGGTATTCTTTTTCATAAATTGTTAATAAATAATACTACCTGGAACATCTTCCCTTTCCTGCGCTAGCCGATAACGCTTTGCATTTTCTCCCAGCAAATCTGCCGCTGTGCTGCAAACCACCAGCTGATATGTTTTGCTTAACTCTGCCAGCATGGCAGCCAATTTCGTTTTTTCTCCCTGTTCCAGTCCGGCATCCGGTTCATCAAGCAGTAAAATTAAG
>QKJV01000104.1 GCA_003249165.1 Desulfobulbaceae bacterium
GATTATTGACGACCTGCTCAACTTTTTATATCAAGCAAACTTCCGATCATCTCATCTGCTGTGCGGATAACCTTAACATTGGCTTCGTGGGATCTTTGATTGACCATGTCCTGGGGAAACTCTTCGGCAAGCTCTACATTAGACTTTGCAATGGGAGAAGAGCTCTCCGTGGCCTGAACAAAGGCCATCTGCCCGGAAGAATCAATCCTGCTCACCGTCGGGCTGACCACACCAACTGCATACGACTGGAAAGTCACTCTTGTCTTTTTAAAACCATCCGTATTAACATTGGCGATATTGTCTGCGATTGACTCCTGTTTTTTTTCAAAACAGCATACTGCGGAACAAGATGAATATATCGCAGAAATCATATCAGCCTCCCATCAAAAACCTGAAATTTTTTTGTTAAAATTGCTCCCATTTTAAAAAAACTTAACCTCTCGCCAATACACGCAGCAAATTTTTTTTATTCCTCTCCATCTTTTCCTATCAACCTCATGATATACCCACAATTTTCATTAGGGCATTTCAAATGCAGGCCAATTTTCTTATTTTCCTTCTCGAGCAGATAGGGAGATTGACAATCCGGACAGGGCTGATTTATTGGTTTGTCCCAAATGGCAAATCGACATTTTGGATAGTTGCTGCAGCTGTAAAAAATTTTCCCTTTTTTGGATATCTTTTTTATAAGTTCCCCGGAACATCCTTCTTCAGGACACTTTACTCCAGTTTTCTCTGCCGGAATATGTTTACATTCAGGATATCCTGAACACGCAAGAAACTTTCCAAAGCGTCCATTTTTATAAACAAGGGGTTTCCCGCATTTTTCACACATTTCTCCTGAAGGCAGCGGTTCTTCTTTTTCAAGGGGAACGACATTCCCCTCATCATCCTTTTTAAAATCCTGGGTATTTTTACATTCAGGATAATTTTCACAGGCGAGAAACTCGCCCTTGCGCCCCCATTTGATCACCATTTTTCCGCCGCACGCAGTGCATTTAATATCCGTTGGCACTGCCGTTCGCTTAACGGCTTTCATATTGTCCTTGGCCTGATCGAGCGCCTCACGAAATGGTCCATAAAATTCATGCAGAATTTTTATCCAATCAATCACCCCTTCCTCAATTCTGTCAAGATTTTGCTCCATGGAAGCGGTGAATTCAATATTCATGATTGCCGGGAAATGCCTCACCAGAAGATCATTCACCAGTGTACCGAGGTCCGTTGGGTAAAATTTCCGTTGATCCAGCCTGACATATTCTTTTTCCTGGATAGTCGACAAAATTGTTGCATAAGTACTGGGCCGACCTACTCCGTTTTCCTCTAAAGCCTTCACCAGTGTCGCTTCCGTGTATCGAGGGGGTGGCTGGGTAAAGTGCTGTTTTGGATCAAGTTTTAATAATTCAACTCGTTGGCCTTCTTTCAAATCAGGTAAAATTACATCTTTTTCCTGATCCGACTGATGAGAAATTTGGCTCTCATCTCCTGAGGACTCGACATAAAGTGTCATGAATCCAAGAAAACGCATTATAGAGCCAACAGCCTTGAAACCGTATTCTCCTGCCTGAATTGTGACAGAAGTCTGATCATAAACAGCAGGAGCCATCTGACTGGCAACAAAACGTTTCCATATCAACGTATAGAGGGCCAGCATGTCCTTTTCGAGATGCTGGGCAAGGCTTTCCGGCGTTTTGCCCACATCAGTCGGCCGAATTGCCTCATGGGCGTCCTGCGCCGACTTCTTTGTCCGATAAATATTCGGCTTGGCCGGCAGGAATTTATCCCCGTATGACCTTTGAATATAATCACGCACCTCGGCCAAGGCTTCATCATTGATTCTTGTGGAGTCAGTTCGCATATAGGTGATAAGTCCGGTAGGGCCATCATCTCCTATTGCTATACCTTCGTACAGACGCTGAGCAAGCATCATGGTTTTTTTAGCAGAAAACCGAAGCTTTCTGTTTGCTTCTATCTGCAGGCTGCTTGTTATAAAAGGAGGACTTGGGTTGCGTTTCGTTTTCTTTTTAGCAACCTTATCAATTTTAAAAGCGCACTTTTTCAGATCATCAACAATTTTCTGAGCTGCAGCTTCATCAGCAATGCGGTTATCCTTTTTATTCGTCAGTTTTCGGCCATTAATCTGCTCCAGCTGAGCGAAAAACGAAGGAGTGATTTCCTGTTGCAGTTCTGCGGTTATCGACCAGTACTCCATGGACTTGAAATTTGCGATCTCAAGCTCCCGTTCACACACCATCCGAACCGCTACGGATTGAACCCTGCCAGCACTGAGACCACGCCTGACCTTATCCCAAAGTAACGGGGAAATCTGATACCCGACGAGTCTATCGAGAATGCGCCTTGCCTGTTGTGCTTCAAACTTATGCTGATCTATATCGGTAGCATTTTTTATTGCCGCAAGTATGGCCTTTTTTGTCAACTCATGAAACAATACCCGATGTACCGGTTTTTTCTCTGCCTCAATCGTTGAAGCAATATGCCAGGCAATGGCCTCACCTTCACGGTCCGGATCAGGTGCCAGATAAATTTGATCAGCTTTTTGAGCCGCTCCCCGCAATTCCGAGATAATTTTTGACTTCCCCCGGATTGTTACGTATTTCGGCTGAAAATCATGTTCCACATCAACGCCAAGTGTTTTTACCGGCAAATCACAGATATGCCCAACCGAAGCCTTCACAGTAAAAGACTTGCCAAGATATCTCTGTAAAGTCCTTGCTTTGGCAGGCGACTCAACTATTATTAATGATTTAGACATAACCAATTGACATTAAAGAATAAATTATAGCGTCATTTTGCTGCATTTCTGATATTGATTTCCTGGCAGCGTCTCTACCATGCCTTTCAATTCAAGCAGCAGCAGCAACTCACAAACCTTCTGCGCCGATATTCCGCTCCGTCGGGTAATCTCATCAATAGTCTGCGGATATACGTCTAGCAATGCGTAAAATTTCTTTTCCAGTTCCGTCAGGGAAACTTCATTACGATCGAAATCTTCTCCCTTTAATATCTCCCCGGAAACATCTCGTAACGGAACGACTATCTCATCTAACACATCTTCAACATTATGCACTAACTTTGCCCCTTGCTGCAGCAGCCGATGCGTTCCCTCACTTTTACAGGAATCTATTCGACCGGGGACGGCGAAAACCTCTCGTCCCTGTTCTAAAGCAAAGTCAGCCGTGATGAGCGAACCGGATTTACGCGCCGCTTCAACGACAATAACCCCCAGCGAAAGACCGCTTATGATTCTGTTACGTGCAGGAAAGCGGAAGGCTTCCGGTATAGATCCAAGGCTGTACTCACTGACCAAGGCTCCTCTACGCGCAATTTCCTCAAAAAGACTTCTGTTCTGGCGGGGGTAAACCACATCTAGGCCGCAGCCAAGTACGGCGAGAGTGGCGCCGTCAGCCTGCAATGCACCCTTATGGGCGGCTGTATCAATCCCGAGAGCTAAACCACTTACCACAGTCAGCCCTTGTTGACAAAGCCTTTTAGACAAGTCATGGGCAATTCTC
>QKJV01000391.1 GCA_003249165.1 Desulfobulbaceae bacterium
TCGTCGGTAATCTGGCATGCTCCTACAATATCGCCATTTCTTTCACTGGGTTTTATGGCATAAACACCTTTTCCACCTCTTCTGGTAATTCTGTATTCCTCTATCGGACTTCTTTTACCATATCCATTTTCCGTCACGATCAGGATGGAATGATCACTGTTTATGACGACAGCCGCTACAACATGATCATCCTCGGCAAGATTAATACCCCGCACACCTGTAGCAGTTCTTCCCATGCTTCGTACGTCATCTTCTTTAAAACGCACAGCCATACCTTTATGGGAAACAAGAAGTATTTCACTTATACCGGTAGTAATGGCAGCAGTGATAATTTCATCATCTTCCCTGATGGTAAGTGCTATTTTACCTCTGCGTACCGGTCGAGCAAATTCAGAAAGTACCGTCTTTTTCACCACTCCTTTTTTTGTAACCATTAAGATATAGCATTCTCTTTCAGTACAGTCAAAGCTCGAAACAGGAAGAATGGCGGCTACCTGCTCATTTTCCGAAAGTTCCAGTAAATTTACTATTGCCTTCCCTCTGGCAATACGACTAGCCAGGGGAATTTCATACACCTTACGCCAGAAAACTTTACCAAGGTTGGTAAAGAAAAGAAAAGTATCGTGGGTTGAGGCAAGATAGAGATTATTGACAAAATCCTCTTCAACCGCTGTAATTCCTTTAATGCCTTTTCCGCCGCGTCGTTGAGAACGATACAAATCTACCGAATTTCTCTTTATATAGCCTCCGTGAGTGACTGTCACTACCATATCTTCCGGCTGGATCATATCTTCGGGCAAGATTTCATCAGGGGCTTCTATAATTTCCGTTCGCCGATCGTCGCCATACCCCTCTTTAATTTCCAGAGACTCATCCCGTATGATTTTCATTACAAGGTTTTCATCGCTTAATACCTTTTTATACCATGCAATTCTTTCGAGCAGTTCGTTCAGTTCATTTATAATTTTTTCACGTTCCAGCCCGGTCAGCTTCTGCAGCCGCATATCAAGAATGGCTTGAGCCTGAATTTCGGTCAGTGAAAATCGCTCCATTAATCCCTGTCGAGCTTCTGATGGATTAGCGGAAGCCCTGATAAGCGCTACCACTTCATCCATATTGTTGATGGCAATTTTCAACCCCTCAAGGATATGGGCTTTTTCCTCAGCTTTTTTTAAATCAAAAGCCGTCCGCCGATAAACAACAGCTTTTCTATGCTGGATAAAATGCTCCAACATCTGCTTTAAGTTAAGCACTTCCGGTTTGGCATTAACAATGCTCAAAAAGATAATGCCGAAGCTTTTCTGCAAAGGCGTCATTTTATAAAGTTGATTGAGCACAACATCGGCATTCTCATCTTTTTTCAGATCAAGAACAATGCGCATTCCATGGCGGTCCGATTCGTCCCTAATCTCTGCTATTGATTCAATTTTTTTCTCCTTGATGAGCAATGCAATTTTTTCCACCAGTTTTGCTTTATTCTGCTGATACGGTATTTCGGTGATAATAATGGATTCACGATTTAATTTTTTGCTTTTTTCAACATGACTGCGAGCTCGCATTAAAACAGAACCACGGCCAGTTTCATAAGCCTCCCTTATGCCGGCTTTGCCGCAAATAAAACCTCCGGTAGGAAAATCAGGCCCCTGTATATGTTCAGTAAGAACACTTAAGCTGATATCTGGCTCATCAATCATGGCAATTATACCATCCATCACTTCAACTATATTGTGGGGAGGTATGTTCGTAGCCATACCTACTGCTATGCCTGAGGAACCGTTTATTAGCAGATTAGGTATTTTTGTAGGGAAAACAACAGGTTCACTCAGTGAATTATCGTAATTGGCTACAAAATCAACTGTATCTTTTTCAAGATCGGCGATGATCTCCTGATCCAGTTTGGTCATTCTCGCTTCTGTGTAGCGCATCGCAGCGGGAGAATCACCATCAATTGAACCAAAGTTACCCTGTCCATCCACCAGAGGATAGCGCATCGAAAAATCCTGAGCCATTCGGACAATGGTATCATAGGCCGCTGTATCACCATGTGGATGAAATTTACCTATTATGTCACCAACGATTCTGGCTGATTTCAGGTAAGGGCGGTTATGGTAATTATTGAGTTCGCGCATAGCAAAAAGAGATCGTCGATGAACAGGCTTTAAACCATCCCGCACATCAGGTAGAGCCCTGCCAATGATTACGCTCATGGCGTAATCGAGGTAAGACTTTTTAAGCTCTTTTTCTATGGAAATTGTTGGTAACGCTACATCCTGATTTTCTGTCATAATTTTAGCTTTACAAAAATATTAAAAGTAAGCCTTCGGTGCCACAGAGGCTAAAAAGAAAGACTTCAGAATACCTATCAAATATCAAGTTCTGTTACTTCAAGTGCGTGAGTATTAATAAAATCTCGACGAGGTTCAACCTTATCTCCCATAAGAGTAGTAAATATATCATCCGCATTTTCGGCATCTTCTATCTTTACTTGCAACAAAACCCTGTTTTGTGGATTCATGGTGGTTTCCCATAGCTGATCAGGATTCATCTCACCGAGACCTTTATAACGTTGCAAGGAGTATCCTTTAAAAGATTCCGTCTTAACTTTATCAAGCAGATCAATCCAGTTTTGAGCAGATATTTCTTTTTCTCCTGTTTTTAATATGAAACTTTCGCAGAGAAATTCTTTTATGGCGGGAAATATATTTATTGCGGAACGAAATTCTGGAATTAATGGAATTTGAGGACCAATTGTTACAAAAATATGTGCCTTGTCTTTAATGGCTGCGTCGAATTCATAACAACTTGCCTTCCATCTACATGTGCGAATATTACCCAGTACCACATTACTTGCTGCAAATTTATTTCTCAATTCGTTAACAAAATCCTGATCAGCAAATTGATCAGCTGAATGAACATCATTGCTCAACATATGGTACACTACATCCTCCCATATATTTATGCGCTGCAGATACTCAATAAGTTTTCGATAGTATGAAAAATTTTTCAGCAAAGTAATAAATTCATCTTCTTCGAGCAGACGTTTGCCCTCAACTGCAAGCTTCATTAGTGAGCTTGCCTGCTGAAAAAGATAATTATTTAGATCATCCTCCCCATTAAAAAACATCTCTTTCTTTCCTTTTCCTATTCTATAAAGAGGAGGTTGGGCTATGTAAATATATCCCTCTTCAACAAGTGACGGCATTTGCCTGTAAAAAAAGGTAAGAAGCAAGGTTCTGATATGAGCACCATCAACATCAGCATCGGTCATTATTATTACTTTGTGATAACGAAGTTTTTCTTTTTCAAAATCTTCGTCGCCGACACCGGTTCCCAGTGCTGCAATAATTTGTTTTATCTCTTCACTAGCCAGGATTTTATCAAAGCGAGCTTTTTCCACATTCATAATTTTACCACGCAAAGGAAGAATGGCCTGAAATCCTCTATCCCTGCCCTGCTTTGCGCTGCCACCTGCGGAATCTCCCTCAACAAGGAAAATTTCTCTTTCCACAGGGTTTTTGCTTTGACACTCTGGGTTTTTGCTTTGACACTCTGCCAGTTTTCCTGCCATCAACAGATCAATGCCGGAGCTTTTCTTCCGCGTGAGTTCTTTGGCTCTCCTTGCAGCTTCGCGGGCCCGTGCAGCTTCAACAGCCTTGGCAAGTATCTTTTTTGCTTCCTGAGGATTTTTTTCGAGATAAATTGTTAATTTTTCATTACAAATAGTTTCAACTATTGATTTTACTTCGCTATTTCCCAATTTTGTCTTTGTTTGGCCTTCAAACTGCGGGTTAGGCACTCTAACCGAAATAACACAGGTCAAGCCTTCTCTGACATCATCTCCACCCATTTTTTCTCGGAGATTTTTCGGGACTATATCATCACTTGCATAACGATTTATACATTTCGTTAAAGCACCCCTAAATCCAGTTACATGTGTTCCACCTTCTTTTGTTGGTATATTATTAACGAAGGAAAACAATCTTTCAGAAAACCCATCGTAATATTGAAATGCTATTTCAACCTGAACATTTTCTTTTTCACCGGTAAAAAATATAGGTTTTTCATTTACAACAGTTCTTTTTCTATTAAGATATTCGACAAAAGAAACTATTCCACCTTTGTAATGAAATTCATCTTCTGCTCCGCTTCTTTCATCTTTTAACAAAATTTTTACATCTTTATTTAAAAATGCAAGTTCTCTTAATCTCGATTGTATTATTTCATATATAAAAATCGTTGTTTCAGTAAAAATTTCAGGATCAGGCATAAACGTTATTGTTGTTCCTGTCTGATTCGTTCCACCAACAATTTTAACTTCATCCTGTTTAATTCCATATTTATATGACTGCTCATATATACATCCATTTCTTTTTATTTCAGCTTTAGCCCATATACTTAAAGCATTGAC
>QKJV01000441.1 GCA_003249165.1 Desulfobulbaceae bacterium
AAACTGAAGCGGAAAAGGTCATGGTGATACAGGCGTAAGAGAGAAAGAGAAGCGGAGGATGAAGCCACATATATTGTGCATTGTAATAAAAAATCATCCTCGGATAAAGGCGCATGAAAAAACCGAAACGCTGCCCGTCCTGGAGATACCCGGAAAACCAAGGGGATATCTCCGAGAAAAATTTCGGCAAAGGGTTGGAAAACGGGTCAGCGTGGAAATAAAGGATGGATAACTGGACAGCCAGCAAAATATGTAAAGTAGCACGAAAACGATGATCAGAGACCCGCTGATGACTAACCCACACCATAACGGTATAGCACATGAACCAGAAATAATATTTCTCATTTTCCAGCCAGAGCGGCAGAACATAACGGGGTGGGTCTTCAGTCCGGTAGAAAGGGAGCGCATATTCAGCACCGTCATTTATTGCGGCAAGCTGCCTGTTCAACATCTCCGCAAATGGCAAGTCCAGTTTAAGAGGAACATTTTGATATATCTCATAATGCAACCAGCAGATAAGCAAAAATCCCACGCTGAAAAGCAGGACAAGCAAAAAAAGAAATACTTCTGTAAGGCGAAGCAGGCGGGGAGCACCACTGAAAAGGTTCACTGCGCCGATTGCCCCCAGTCCCCAGCCAATGAGCAACATAACAACCAAAAGACCAAGCCCGACTTGACTAAAAATTGATATCGGCAGAAATGCTTCCATTTTTTTGGCGCGAAAGAAAAAAACGAATATAGGCAGTATGATCAATAACCACAGGCTGACTCAACAAACGACCCAACCCATAATTCCGTGGTTAACCCGGAGATCTTTTTCAATATTATCGGAATTTACCAGACAAACATTGCAATCGCATCCGAAAGTTATCCTGCTTTTTGCTCGATACTCAATTGCGACACCGACTTTGTAAACAGGGGAAATTGCTGAATGGATAATTTTCTTTATTGCCACTGAGAAATTATCAAGTCAGATAGCTATTTAATAATCATCCGGCCTCTTATTTGCGGTAAAAAAATACACCGCCATTTGACAGTAAGGAACTCGCCTGCACCCAGAGGTCACAACAAAAGCCGGACAGAGTCGGGGTATTGTCAAGGAGAGACGGTTTAATCAATGGCAACAGTTCCATGATGCCTTCAAGCCCCTCATATAGAATCCTGCTGAATCATGGATACATCGGCGTTGAAGTATTACAGGAATGGTTTCAGAAGTTGTCGCGGAAACTCCTTACGGCATTCGCTTCTGAAAAAAAGGAAATTTGTTAACGAAAGATAGCATGTTGAAGGGTAAAAGGATGGTTATCAGGCACCTGAATCATGTAAAACTACTACTTGAAGCAGCGCCTCGTATTGATTCAATATCGCCTCTTTGAGAAACAATCGCGCCATCTGCTTATTTACTAAAAAACAGCAGGACAAGCCTTAAAGAACTCAATGCCAACAGCATCGGACACCATATCCTCAAGATCAATAAAAAATGTGTTCAGAATATCGTCAACAAGGTTTTTATGAAGAATCTACCGTGGGAGAAATTGAGGCGATCAAAGGGAAAAATGCGTGCCCTAAAAAAATAGTGTATATTTTTTGCTGCTGATTCCCTCGAAAATATTTCGATATCAAGAGCTTTCAGGTTTAGCCCTGCTTAAGAGAAAAGTTCTATCTGCTTTCTCGATCAATTCCGGACATGTCTCCAATAACAATCGAACGGCTATTTCAGCACCACCTTTTGTCAACTCCAGACAATTCGCCAGATGCGCCTTTGGATCGTGTTTGACCTTCTTTGATAATACACGGCAGCAGGTGGCTTTGAAGCGCTCCCTGAAGCGATCATGCATCTCCTTGACAAGCAAACGGAATCTTTTTTTTCGTAAACCGGTCTTGCTGTGTGGTCCTGCGCAAATCCCCAGAACCGCAACCGCACCACTCAGCGCGCCACAGCTACAGCCGGCCCCACCCATACCGTTACACAGACCGGCTCCGAGCTGCAAGGCGGATTCCTGGGGGAGATTGCCTTTGAAACCTCCGTTAATCGTCACAATAACCGACTCGGAGCAACAAAGACGATGCGCGCCATACAAATCAGCGGCCCGATCAACGGCAAGCTGCACCAGTTGTTCTACTTCCTGTATTTTTTCCTTTGGACTCTCCCCCATTGCTCCTCCTGCTGCAGGCTAAACCTCTCGCTTGCACAAATCAACAAGACAAATCATACCTATTTTTTCATAAACTGCAAGCGATCCTGCCCTGCAACTGCATCAACGACAATAGCATCGCCCTCTTTAAATTTTCCTTCAAGGATCTCCATGGCAAGTCCATCCTGAATATAGCGCTGTATGGCTCTCTTCAGAGGTCTCGCACCAAAGGCCGGATGATAACCGACATTGATAAGAAAATCCCGGGCGGCTTCCGTCAATGTGATCGTAAATTTCTGATCGCTGATTCTCTTTTGCAACAACGCAAATTGAATATCAACGATATGGGCCAAATCAGCCTTGGACAGTCCGTGGAAGATGATGGTCTCATCAATACGGTTCAAAAATTCCGGTTTGAACTGCCGATGCAAAATATCGTCAATCTGTCGTTTCATCTCATCGCGCCGTTCCTCTCCCAGCTCCATAATGATCTGGCTGCCAAGGTTTGAGGTCATGATAAGAATTGTGTTTTTGAAATCAACCGTGCGGCCATGACCGTCCGTCATGCGTCCATCGTCCAGAATCTGCAGCAAAACATTGAACACATCAGGGTGGGCCTTTTCAATTTCGTCAAACAGGATTACCGAATAAGGTCTGCGCCGGACAGCCTCGGTCAAATGTCCCCCCTCTTCGTAACCAACATAGCCCGGAGGTGCGCCGATCAACCGTGCGACCGAATGTTTTTCCATGAATTCGGACATATCCAGACGTATCATTGCCTGTTCACTATCAAACAGAAATGCGGCTAGGCTTCTCGCCAGTTCCGTCTTTCCTACGCCGGTCGGCCCGAGAAAAATAAATGAGCCAAGAGGGCGATTCGGGTCTTGCAGACCTGCTCTGGCTCTCCGGATTGTATTGGCGATCGCATTGATCGCCTCCTTTTGTCCAACCACGCGCTCAGCCAGTTTTTCATCCGCATGAATCAATTTTTCCTTTTCACCCTCCAACAGCTTATCTACGGGGATCCCTGTCCATTTGGCCACAACTGCGGCAATATCAGCCTCAGACACCTCTTCTTTCAGCATCTGGCGGTTTTTCTGAATTTCAGCTAAATGCTCATTCTCATAGGCCAGCTGTTTTTCCAGTTCAGCGATCCTGCCATAACGTATTTCCGCAACTTTGCTCAGATCACCCGTGCGCTCAGCCTGTTTTTCCTCGACGCGAGCCTGATCTATACCGGCTTTGATACCCCTGATTTTCTGGATTATCTCCTTTTCAAGGGCCCAGTGCCCTTTCATTCCCTCAAGCTGTTCATTGATATCTGCCAGTTTTGCCTCGAGCTTTGCAAGCCGCTCCCTTGAGGCATCGTCCTTTTCCTTTTTC
>QKJV01000437.1 GCA_003249165.1 Desulfobulbaceae bacterium
AAGCCATCATGATTCCTTGCCGCAAAAATCCTGACGTATAATTGTATAATATTAATACGTCACTTGTAGCTTGCCGTCAATCTCCTTACCTGTCACCCAACTGCGAAAACGGTAGACAGGTGTCATGCCCGCGAAAAAATCTGGTTTCTCAATGATGGTTCCTGAGTTGGAGCATTGGAACAATCGATGGCCGAGAATCGCTGTTGCGTGGGGTTTTGTGCAGGTTGTGGTTGGTGGATGTTTAGGCGCGGGAAGGCGGGGGGAAATGGCAGATTGCCTGGGCAATGTGAGGCTACCAGCGCCACAACTCTTTTGAGGCGCTTATGCTCAGTATGATACGGTGTTCATCGTACTGGTCACTGTCCAATTGGCCGTCGGAAACATAGTAGGAATATTTCAGGCTCGCTGTATACCATCGGCCAAATGCGTAATTAACGCCTACTCCGGCTTCGTAAATGTCTTTATCGTAGGTCTTGTCGCCAGTGGTTGTTTCCGTAGCTATCCCGGTGACCGCATCATAATACTGCCCTTGCGGGTCTATCTGCGACTCTTTGCTGTACCTGCCAAATACATCAAAACCCAGGTCTTTTGTGGACTGGTAGGCCAGGTTTGCCTGGGCATTGTAGGTATCCGTGAGACCCGAGTCCTGAGTGCCACTGAAGTTGTTTGTCTCGTAACGCTTGCTGAGTTCCAGGGAGCAGGTCGCATGTTCGTAGTGTTTGCTCAGCGTAAAATAGGCGTTGTATCCCCATTGACCATTCAACCCCTCAGTTTTGACATAGGAAGGCCCACCACCAATGGAAAAGTTCGTTTGCGGATCAAAGGAATGATTCCAACCGATGGACCATTCCTGCGATTGAGTGTTATTGCGGGTGTCCCCGTCATATTGCGTTTCCGAGAAAATGTATTGGAACGGGTAGTAGTCGCGGACAGATTGCACATAATCAAGACCGAAATTGAGACCGTATTGGTTCAGATCCGGGGTTGACGACGTGGAAAGGGTGGAGTCAGTCGGTGGTTGGTCGTAAAGACCTCGGGTGTAATTCAGTCCAAGATTGGTGCGCCAAAAGGCATTGAAACCGTGGTTCAGGTTGGTGAAAAAGGCGTGTTTGTCGTACTCATCGTAGGCATCATTTCCGTTGTTGCCGCTTGAATCGTTACGCAAGACTGAATACGTATACCCTCCACTCAGGCTGGTTTTTTCAAAAAGTGCGTAAGATGTTCGGATGCTTGCGCTGTTGGTCCAGTATTTACTGCCGAATTGGTCCCGTGACAAGGTATCTTGGGAAATCGAATCGGTTGTACCATTGGAAGAGTTCGATTCCGAATCGGTTGTATCATTGGAAGGGTTCGATTCTGATTCCGAGTACATTGAGGTACTCGAAGAGGCCTCCGGATCGTCCGAGAATACATAATTGTCGGTAAGAGACATCGTCCAACGCGAGGTCAACATGCGTTGCGCATTAAAGTTCAATGCATGGTCAACGGAATTTTTGTCATCGACAAAATCGTAATTTAGGCTCGGCGTGTATTGAAAACTGATCAGATCATAGACGCCTTGCGAGCTCATTGTTATTGTGGGGCTGATAAAGATTTTTTGCTGATTGTCGTTGCTGTTTCCGGACTGGCCCTGATCGTAGGAACGATCTCTAACATTAACTCCGGTACCAAGGGAGCCGGAGATAACGGTTACACGAGCATCCGCTGCATCTGAAAAGCAGGCATTAAGGCACAATGCAACTGCTGCCGCAGGCAAAAGGCGATGAGCGGGAGGCATGATAGAATTTTTTTTAGTGAACAACAACGACATCTCCCGGTTCAAGCAGGATGTTTTTTTCCGTGTCTTTTCCCTCAAGAAAATCGCTGTAATCAAAGGTAAACTTCTCTACGTTTTTTTTCGGCATCTCCTTGCCTTTCTCTACAATAAGATCGTTTCCCTGGCGGATAACGGTTACTTCATCGTTGGCCCATTCGGTAAAGCCGCCTGCCTTGGCAATCGCCTGGACTATGGTGGTGGGGAAGTCCAGGCGCGCCAGCCCTGGAACCTTAACCTGTCCCATCACCGTGTATTGTCGGCTATTGCTTTGAAGAAGCGTCGTGATAACGGTGGGAGAATCATAGATGGTACTGTAGAGTTTTTTCAGGTAATCGGCCAATTGCCCCAACGTCATGCCGACCACATACACATCGCCAATGTGCCGCAGGGAAACTCGACCATCCATGCCGACTTCAGAGCCGGTGCCGCGGCCGCGAACCCCTTCTTGCACCTGAGGGGTATTCATATCCATGGTGGTAGGCAAGGTTGATGCGGGCGCCGATGGGCCAATGGCCATGGAGCCTTCACCGTAGACTTCCACATACAGGATGTCCCTGTAGCCGATGATATATTCTTTATCAGCCGATGATGAGCCTTGCTTTCCCAGGATTTCCTGCCGATACTGTTGCTTCAGGTCTTTGGAGACCATTGCTTCACCGCTGGATTCCGCTGCCCAGGATGCAGCGAACCAACATAAACTGAGACCAACACCGATGAGTACCTTGACTGCCAGGGGAAAATTTTTCATGCGCTCCTCACACCAAATGTGTCGAAATCATAAATAATTTGACAATATATGTTACATGCATAAAAACAACAGTTCAAAATAAAAATGTAACGTCAGCCATTTTTTCCGGTTGGAGTGTAAAGAAATGACCGGATCCAATTTCATCCATTTCTATTCTCAATTCAAAAAGCTTGATTTGCAATAGAGTTTACGTCCATAATCGCAAAATGGACAACTTTTTTTCTTTTGGAGCAATTATGCACTCAAAAAATATATCCTCCCGGATCATTTTATTTCTTCCTTTTCTTCTTCTTCTGCTGGTGTTGGTGTCTGGCTGCTCTGATTCCAGTAAGAAAAAAGAGGAATCGTATAAAAAGGCCATGGCGTATCTGGAGCAGCATAAAGAGAAAGAGGCTATTATTGAGTTGCGTAATGCTATCCAGGCCGACCCCAAATATGCAGATGCACGATATCAGCTCGGTTTGCTGTATCTTAAAACAGGAGATGTCAGGCAGGCTTTTGGCGAGTTGCAACGGGCTTCGACCTTGGATCCCAAGAATGTGGATGCCAAAATCAAAACCGCGGAATTCTATCTTCTGACAAAAAAGAAAGACGATGCCCGCAAAAATATCGAGGAGGTTTTGGCGCAATCTCCGGAGAACAAGGATGCGCTCGCACTCCTTGCCAATGTTGAATTGATTGATGACCAGCCCGAGAAAGCCCTGACCGCAATTGACAAGGCCATTGCCGCCAGTCCGGACGAAGATCGCCTGTATGCCATCAAAGGCCGTATTCTGGCCGTCAGTAATAAGTATCCTGAGGCTGAGGCAGCATTACTCAAGGCTCTTGAACTGGATGCGAATAAGCTGAGCAACTATGCATCCCTTGTCGCCTTTTATGTGGAGAGGAAGGAGAACGCCAAGGCCAGGGATCTGCTCGCGAAGATGACGAAGGCCTTTCCGGATTCCTC
>QKJV01000198.1 GCA_003249165.1 Desulfobulbaceae bacterium
GGGGTCTCCCCATATGTCGCCCGGGAAACAACCGTGGCCATGGCCGATGAAATGACCAGGGCTGAAAAGGACGACATCTCGTAAGTACCGAGCAGAACAATTTCCGACGCAAAAAAAACTCCGGCAATGGGAGCATTGAACATGGCAGCAATGCCCCCGGCACAACCGGCGCCGATATACACCTTCATGCGATTACCGGAAACCCGGAAGAACTGGCCGACCTGCGAACCAATTGCGCCGCCCACCTGGGCAATCGGGCCTTCCACCCCGGCTGATCCGCCGGTACCGATGGTAAGGGAAGTGGTCAGTGTCTTCAAGACGATGGTACGAAATCTGATTTTACCGCCCTCTAGGTTTACCTTGCGGAGGAACTTGGGCAAGCCGTAACCATTTACCTCACCTGGGAAAAAATAGCTGAACGGTATAAGCAGCACCATACCGAACATGGGAATAAGCGGCAAAAGCATGATTCGCCATCCGCCATCGGCAACAAGGAAGGCATAACCGGTTTCAAAAATATAATGGTGGACAAGCTCCTCGGTGGAACGGAAAATCAGATTGCCAAGACCAGCGGCCAGGCCAATTGACGAGGCAATAATTACCATCAGGGCGTTTTCGCCCGGATATAATTTCTTCAGACGTTTCATTACTGTTTTTGCGGGATGGCGCAGCCCAGCAACTCCGCCTGTTTCGAAAAATAATCATCGGTCATGCCAGCCAAAAAATCACAGACAACGATAGCAGGCTCGGTATGGTCGGCATACTCTGGTTCCATCTTGTTGAAAAATTCGGAAAACAGCGTGCTTCTTCCTTTGGGGGCATGCATTTCTTCAATGTAGGAAGAAAAAAGAGCCTGATAACATGCCTCAATTTTTTTTACATCTTTCTTGATAACAGGATTGAGATAAATCCGTTCATAATTGAAATTTTTGAGCTTACTCAGTGCTTCGGAAATCTCCGGGCTGAAGGAAATTGCGTCTTCCCCACTGTTTTTCAGCAGATCAGTGACAAGGTTATGCACTATCGTACCGTTTGTCTCACCAAGGGCGGTCCGGCATTGCTGCGGAATATCGCTGCGGCTGATAAGACCGAGTTCGATCGCGTCTTCAATGTCCCGGCCGATATAGCTGATGGTATCGGCAAATCTTACAACACAGCCTTCAAGAGTCATAGGAACGAGCGCGAAAGACGGGTCGACCGCCTTTTGACCCATCTTTTCGTCAAAATCGGCAAAGGAGACCGAGCGAACGGGGCACAGGCTGCGGTCATGTACCTCGCCGTCATGGCAGAGAATGCCGTCAAGCGTCTGCAGGGAAAGATTGACCCCCCTGCCCTTTCGTTCAATATGCTCGAGAAAACGAACGCTCTGCAGATTATGCTGGAACGATGGCAAACCGTGTTCACGGCACAAACGGTCAAGCATTTTTTCTCCGTCATGACCGAATGGGGGATGACCTATATCATGGCCAAGGGCAATCGCTTCGATAAGATCCTCATTAAGTGACAAAACACGGCCGATCGTTCTGGCTATTTTAGAAACAAGCTGCACATGAAGAACCCGATGAGTAATATGGTCATTACGGACCATATAAAAAACCTGGGTTTTGTCGATATAGCGTGTATAGGCCCGGGAGTGCATAATCCGGTCCGTATCTACAGCAAAGGCGGGCCGATGGCCTTCGAGAAGTTCCGGGCGGCGCCGGATGGCTTCCCTGCTTTTTGCCGCCCACGCCCCGAGGTACTGTTCCTCACGCTCGGCAAGTCTGTTTTTTATTTCTGTCAGATACGGGTCCTGCTCCATAATTTTCACAAATGGCTGTGACTTGCGCTTGTCCTTGTCATATTTTTCGGGCATACTTATCAGGAAAATACTGTTCTTATCCTTTTTTGTTGAACAGTCAACCGATAATCTGTCTTAAATTCATTAATCCCATGGCAGGCGAGGTTGTTTTTCCAAAAAAAATACTGCCTATCCTTTTAAAAATATTGTAAAATTCATAGATAATTACTGGAATGTAAAGGCAAGCTGCTCCTCTTGGAAAAAAAAGAAAACGCAGCCCCCTTCCGGACCCACTTTCATATTACGGAGAAATGTCATGACTGTCACCGCAGCAGAATTCAACAAGGCACTCGAAGTCGGTCGTCCCCCGAATATAGTTAAACTCTTCCCCAACTCACGGGGCCTTCTGGTCAGCGGCAAGGTAATCGACCTGGCATTAACGATGAAAGGCAAGGCCATGACCATGGCTGCCAACGGAAGGAACAATTTTATCATCCGCGGTGCCCTGATGGCCGCCCAGCGTGCTAACGCCGCACTGATCATAGAAATTGCCCGTTCCGAAGGAGGGGCGAAGGCATACTGTATGACCAGTTACTGGAACATTGCCCGCCAGATCGATCAGGCATGCAATGAATTGAATATCACTATTCCAGTTGCAGTACATGCCGATCATTATGGAATCAAGAGCGAAAAGGACATCCCCTACGCAACAACGGAAATCCCCAGCATTTTTGAAGCCGGCATTACCTCCATCGCCATCGATGCCTCTCACATGCCTGATGAGAAAAACCTGCTGGCTAATCTGGAACTGAATCAGTATATCCCGTCCTGGGCAGGTCTTGAGACCGAAGTCGGCGAAATCAAGGGCAGCGAAGGTCTCTCCTCTCCGGCCGAAGCCCTGTTTCTGATTCAGGGCTTGAATTCCCACAATATTTTCCCCAACTGGATAGCCCTGAACAATGGTACCAGCCATGGGCTTGAGGCTAGCGGACAAGGTATCCAGGTGGAATTGACCAGTTCAATTCATGCAGCTCTTGCTCCATACAAAACTTCCGGCGCCCAGCACGGCACATCGGGCAACAGCTCGGACCGTCTTCGGGAAATAGCCAAAAAAACACGCACCACCAAGGCAAATGTCGCCACTGCCCTGCAGATGATCTCCTGGGGGGTTGAAGTCAACGATTACGGCAATGCCATGCTGGATGACGACGGCAACCTCATTAAAGTCAAAGGTGAGGGTGTCTCTGAAGAGATGTGGGAACAAATGGTCGCCTTTGCAAAGGAAAAAGGGTGGAAAGGAGGTAATTTTAAAAATCTTAACATCCTTTTTGAAAACAGACTGCTTGGCCAACCTGCCGCTATCCGTGCAAGGATGTGCAAGAGGGTTGAAAATTTTGTTTATAATATGCTGGTCAATGTTTGCAATGCGCAGGATACAGCGGACCTGGCCATTGAGGCCATCCTGAGCAAAGGCTCGTATGATATGGGACCAAAGGCTGAGCGGATCGAAGATCCCGCCGAATGGACTCCGGAAAAAATCATTGCAAAAGGCACAGCACTCGATACGGACAAAGGCCCGAAGGGCAACTATGACGATTGATGTCCTTATTGCGCAGTCAGTGCATTTCGCGGTATAAAAAGTCTGGTTTTGGGTTTTGATACCATATCTGTCAATCTGAGGAAAAATAAAAAGGGAACAGGCGAGTTCAGCCTGTTCCCTTTTT
>QKJV01000202.1 GCA_003249165.1 Desulfobulbaceae bacterium
GGGTTGTCAATTCCATTCAGGGCCGGGTTGGTCAGGCGACGGATATGGCAACCCATCTGAATGGCTTTGCCCATCGGCTCGATACGCCGGTTTCCATGTTCCAGATAAATGACCTGCTCACCGAGGAGCTGACCTTTCTGCGCAGATTTGCCCGGTTGCGTGAGATCGAGCTTGCCATCAATCTGGGCGAAGGGCTGCCGGTCATCCACAACAACCCGTCACTGGTGCAGTATGTGGTGTTCAAGCTCTTTACCATGAGCCTGAAGAAACTCAAGAACCGGTCGGCGATTGCAGTTACCACCGGCGCGGCGCATGGCGGGATCAGCATTACCATTCAGTTGAGCGGCGAAAAGGAGTCGTTTGCCAGACTGCTCGATGACGAGACAACTGCAGCTCTGGGAGATGCGCTGGCCAAACTTGCAGGAAAAGTTGAGGAACGTGACACGGGGACCGATAAGCCCGTTCTCGCATTCTCGATCCCATCCCTTGGGGGGTGAAAAAGTTCAAGACTTTGACATGCCGGCCTCTTCAGGCATCGAATGCAACTGCGGCCCCCCTGTGTTCCGCTGACCGGTGTGGGGAGAAAAAATTAATTTTCTTTTTCTCTTCGCCCGGTCCTTGAGCAAAAAACCAATCCAGGCCAGGATAACAACTCCTGCTGAAAGCCTGATAAGCGTTCCTGCAAATCCAACAGCTCCGGCTGCAGTTTTTGCTGTTACACCAAGTTTGTCCCCATCCTGCTTTCTCTCCGTCATTATCTCCCTTTCCATGATTACTGTGTTTTACAATGCTTCTACGTTTTCCGCGCTGATATGGTTCAGTTTTCTTCCAAGCATCCTTCTCAACCAAGCTGCAAATGATTCTAAATAAATATAAATAACAGGTGTAATATCAAGAGTCAGGAACTGCGAAAGAAGCAGGCCACCAACAACTGCCATCCCCAGAGGCCTCCGAGCCTCAGCTCCGGCACCGAGGCCAAGGGCAATGGGCAAAGATCCCATCAAAGCCGCCATTGTTGTCATCATGATTGGTCGAAAACGCAGTATACACCCGTCGAAAATAGCCTCAATCGGATTTTTTCCATCCCGCCGCTGCACCATCAGAGCAAAATCAATCATCATAATTGCATTCTTTTTGACAATTCCAATTAACATAATAATGCCGACAAAGGCATAGATACTCAAACTTGTGTCAAAAAAAAGCAAGGTCAGCAGTGCGCCGACTCCAGCGGAGGGAAGACCGGAAAGGATGGTAAGAGGATGAATGAAGCTCTCATAAAGAATTCCCAGAACAATATAGATAACAAGAATAGCCATGATCAGCAGCAACCACATGCCCTTCATAGAATCCTCAAAGGCCTGGGCAGTGCCCTGAAAGCTTGTAATGACGTTGGCCGGCAGTCCCAGCTCCTGCACGGATTTACGAATTTTATCAACTGCATCACCAAGCGCTACTCCCGGTTTAAGATTAAAGGATACAGTTACTGAAGGGAGCTGTCCTGTGTGATTAACGGTCAGTGGTCCAAGATTTCTTGAAAGTACCGCCACACTGTCAAGCGGAACCAATTTACCCGAAGTGGCACGGAGATAGAGCATCGACAGGGATGCAGGCGACTGCTGATATTGTGGCTCCACTTCCAGAATAACCTGATACTGGTTCGCCGAAGTATAAATCGTTGAAACCTGACGTGAACCATAGGCATCATACAGTGTACTTTCGATCTGCTCTGGTGTAATCCCCATGCTGAGCGCCTTATTTCGATCAATTTCCACGAGAACCTGGGGGTTTGTTATCTCAAGGTCGCTACTCACATCCTGCAGTTCCGGCATATCTTTTAAAACTTCTTCAACCCGGGGCGCCCACTCCTGCAGCTCGTTCATGTCCGTCGCCTGGAGGGTATACTGATAAAGGCTCTTGGTCAATCTGCCACCGATCCTGATAATAGGAGGGTTCTGCATAAACACCTTGATACCAGGCACGACAGCCAGTTTTTTCCGAAGATCCTGGATAATCTGCTCAACCGTTTCTTTCCTCTCAGAACGAGGTTTGAGAGTCAGAAAAAACCGGCCGGAATTTCCAGTAGGGCTGGAACTACGTGCTCCTATTGCAGACATGAAATTGTCGATATTTGGTTCACGACTGATAATTTCGGTAAGAGCCTGCTGGTGCTCCACCATGGACTGGAAAGAAATTCCTTGAATGCCTTCCGTAAAACCGACAATCCGACCGGTATCCTGGCTGGGAATGAATTCTTTGGGAACGAGCAGGAAGAGATAAGAAGTTACTCCAACCAGAAGAATTGAAAAAATCAAGGTGAGAAGACGATGGCGAAGAATCATCCGGAGACTACGCTCATATCCATACAACATGGCATTGAAAAAATGCTCCGAAAATTCATAAAGCCCTCCGAGCCGGGCAGTGTCCGACGGGTGCAGAAATCGACTGCACATCATCGGTGTCAGTGACAAAGAGACAAAACCGGAAATAAGCACAGCAGCTGTTATCGTCACGGCGAATTCATGCAACAGCCTGCCCATTATCCCTCCCATGAAAAACAGTGGGATAAAGACTGCGATAAGGGAAAGTGTCATGGAGAGAATAGTAAAGCCGATTTCCCTGGCGCCATCGATGGCCGCCTCCATTCTCCCCTTCCCCATTTCCATATGACGGACGATGTTTTCCAACATGACTATGGCATCATCAACGACAAAGCCAACAGACAAGGTAATGGCCATAAGAGAGATATTATCGAGGCTGTAACCCATTCGCTGCATAACGGCAAAAGTGCCGATAATAGAAAGCGGCAATGCCAGACTTGAAATAATGGTGGCCGAAAGGTTACGTAAAAAAAGAAAAATAACCATGACAACCAGGCAAACGGCGAGATAGAGGGTAAACTTCACATCGTCAACCGAGTCTCGAATGGTTTCAGAGCGATCATACAGTACCGAGAGATTGATCGGGGCAGGAATCCTGTCACGGAATGAGGGCAGCAATTCTTTAATGGCGTCAACCACAGCCACGGTGTTGGTACCCGGCTGCCGCTGGATGGCAAGCACGATCGCCCTGCTGTTGTTAAGCCAGCTTGCTGCCTTATCATTTTCCACACTATCGATGATTCTGCCAAGCTGTTCCAGACGAATGGGTGAACCGTCTCGATAAGCGACGATCAAAGGCCGATAAGCGTCGGCGTTAAAAAGCTGACCCGTGGCCTGTACAGTGAATGCCTGATGCCGGCCATACAGCGTTCCGGTGGGCAGATTCACATTACTTTTTTGAATTGCCTCCGCCACCTCATCAAGGGCGATCCCCATGGATGAAAGGGCCTGAGGATTCACTTGGACCCGCACAGCATATTTCTGGGCACCATACACCATTACCTGCGCAACCCCGCTTACCATGGAAATCCGCTGGGCCATGAGAGTTTCTGCGTACTCATCAACCATTGACAGCGGCAGGATATCCGAGCTGAGAGCCAGATAGAGGACAGGTTGATC